>CAJOQB010000063.1 GCA_905236405.1 uncultured Bacteroidales bacterium | reverse complement strand
CGGTGCGGCTGACGTTGTTGGAGAGGGTGTAGAAGGCTTCGGCTCCCTTGGCGGCGGTGCAGAGGTGGATGACAGCATCATAGCGTTGGTCGCGCAACTCGACGGTGTGGAGGCTTTCTTCGTCGAGGATGGCTTGCCAGACAGTGGGGGGCATATAGGCGGCGATGTCCATGGTGCCGCGGTCGCATACCAGCAGGGCAGGCCGTGGGTCGGTGGCGGCGATACGGGCAAAATGGTCTTCGAGCTGTATCTGGAAACGGAGCAGCGCTTTTTCGGCGGCGAGGAAGAGACGACGGTCGTCGGTAAGGAAATTGACACCCGCTTGGTTGAACAGGGTGGCGGCTTCGGGAAGGGTGTATACAGCGATGCCACGATTGGTGAAAACCTGTACGATACGTGCCAAAGCCGAGGTCTTGCCGGCACAGGGTCCGCCGGTGAGTACGATTGTCTTCATGTAGCGAATAACGGCGGAAGGAAAGAAAAATTTTGCCGTTTCGCCCTTTCTGTGTAATTTTGCAAGCTTTTCAACGACAAACGACATTGGTTTATGCTCAGTAGGACAATATACAGGATGCTTTTGGCGACGTCGGTGTTGCTGACTTCGGGGTTGGTTCGGGGTCAGGACACGTCGTCGGTGCGGACGCTGCCGTCGGTGCGTGTGGCGACCGACCGTCCTGCCACCGTGACGGCTGCCGCCCCCACCCAGGTGGTGACTGCCGAGCGGATGGAGCAGCAGGGAAGTCTCGTGCTGAGCGACGTGGTGAGGCAGTTGCCAGGCATCACGCTGAAAGACTATGGTGGTGTCGGGGGGATGAAAACGGTGAGTGCCCGTGGGTTGGGCAGCCAGTTCTCGACGCTGACCATCGACGGCATCGCGGTGAGCGACTGCCAGAACGGACAGATTGACTTGGGACGCTATATGCTGGGCAATGCCGCCTATGTCGGTTTCGCCAACGGACAGTTGCAGCAGTCGTTGCAGTCGGCCCGCTCCTATGCGGCAGGCAACGTGGTGGAGATGCACACCCAACGTCCAATACTGACGGGGAGAAAGCACAACCTGACGGTGGGGACGGAGGTGGGCTCTTTCGGTTTGTTGTCTCCCTCGGTGTTGTGGGAACAACGGTTGGCCAAGCGGCTGACGATGAGCCTGTGGGCCAACTATCTGCGAAGCGACGGCGACTACCCCTTCACGCTTTACTATACTGGCAGCTTGGACGACAGCACATCGGTGGAGCGTCGGCAAAACTCACAGATGTGGATGGCCACGGTCGACGCCAATTTGTTTTACGACATCTCCTCGCAGCGGCAGCTGACGGTGAAAGCCCATTGGTGCGACGGTTTCCGTGCCCTCCCAGGCCCTGTGACCCTATATAACATCAAAAAGAGCGAGTTCTCCTATAGTCAGGTATCGTTCGTACAAGCTCGTTACAACGCCGCATACGGCGAGCGGTGGCAGTTGCAGGCGCTGGCCAAGTATGGTCGCAGCGGTGACACCTATGAGGACACGGCATCGTTGGTGACAGCAGGTGGCTATCTACGCAACGAATACCTCCAACAGGAGGGCTATGTGAGTGGCAGCGTGGCCTACCATGCCACGCAGCACCTGACTTTCAGCTTGGCATCGGACGAATCGGTGGCATCGCTCCAAAGCAACCTGTCGGTCAACAACCATGTGACACGCTATGCCTCGCAGGATGTGTTGGCGGCCACCTATGCCACACCTCTCTTCAATCTCAACGCTCATCTTTTAGCCACGATAGTCGACGAGAAGAGCAACAGTCGAGAGGAGGTAGTCCAATACCGCCGGCTGAGTCCCTATGCAGGATTGTCGCTGCGGCTGTCAACAAGGGGTGACGACACGGCATTCCATACGTTCCGATTGCGATACTTCTTCAAAGAAAACTACCGTATCCCCAACTTCAACGAGATGTATTACTTCACTTTGCCACGTGACCTCCGTCCCGAGCGGGCGTTGCAGCACAATGTGGGGGTGGTGATGGCTGGCATGAGTCGATGGGGAGAGCGGCAGTCGACCTACACGCTGAGCGTCGACGGTTACTACAATCGGGTGAGCGACAAGATTATCGCCGTCCCAACCCAGAACCTCTTCCTATGGAGCATGATGAACTTGGGTCGGGTCGACATCGTGGGATTGGAGGCCACGGGCGAGACGGAACTGCAAATGGAACGAAGCCGTCTTTCCCTCACCGCCCACTACACCTACCAATATGCGGTGGATGTCAGCGACCCGATGTCGCGTACCTACCGCCATCAGATACCCTACACCCCACGCCACAGCGGCGGATTGTCGCTGCATTGGGAGACCGAATGGGTGGAAATGGGCTACCAGCTGCAGGCGGTGGGCAACCGCTACCGGTTGGGGGAGAACACCCTGAGTACCTTGGTCAGAGGCTATGTGGACCAAGGCATCATCGTGTCCAAGACCTTCGATGTGGGGAATACCCGTCTGCAGGCAAGGGCACAGGTGCTGAACCTCTTCGATGTGCAGTACGAGGTGGTGAAGAACTATCCCATGATGGGACGCAACTACCGTCTCGGGTTGACTTGGAAGTTTTAACGGCATAACGTAATAACGATATAACGAAATAACGACATAACACCATGAAAAAAAAACAACTTCACAAAATAGGACTCCTCGTCATAGCGACGATGGCCTTTACTGCATGTGTCCCGTTGATTCATGAGGACCCTGCAAATGCCGTGGGTGCCTATGTCCTCAACGAGGGGCTGTGGGGCGGCAACGATGCCGAAATCAGTCGGCTCGATACGAAAGACGGCACGATTGTGAACAACTATTTCGCCACGCAAAACGGACGAGGCTTGGGCGACTTGGGTCAAGATTTGATAGTTTACGGCTCGAAGATGTATTGTGCGGTCTATACCTCCAACACCGTCGAGGTAATCGACCCCGAGACGGGCAAGTCGCTGCAACAAATCAATATGGGCAGTCGCGGCCCTCGCTATCTGGCTTGCGACGGCGGCAAGGTGTATGTCTCTTGCTATGACAAGAGTGTTGTCAGGATTGACACGACGACATTGTCCATCGATGCCACCTGTCCGTTGGGGGGCATGCAGCCCGAGGGCATCTGTGCGTTGGACGGAAAGCTGTATGTGTGCAGCGGATGGCAACAGACCAGCAGTGGTGCCTATGAGTACGACAACATGCTGAGCGTGGTGGACATCGCCACCTTCACCAAGACCAACACCATCGAGGTCGGCACCAACCCCTACAAGGTGAAAGCCCTTGCCAACGGCAAACTGGCGCTCTGCTATTGGGGCAACTATGGTAGCATCACCTCGGGAATGATGATAGTGAATCCCGCCACGGGACAAACCACGTCACTTGGCATGGAGGTTTCCAACTTCGATGTCAAGGGCGACGACATCTATCTCTACAACTACAGCTATGCCACTGGCAGGACGCAATTCTACAAAGTGGACGGCAACAGCTTGAATGCCGTTCCGATATTGGAGAACTGCGGGGTGAACTTCGTCTCGACCTATGGTATCAATGTTGACCCTCTGTCGGGCGACATCTATGTCACCGACAGCCGCAACTACCAGTCGGGCGGCGATGTCCACTGTTTCAAGTCCGACGGTACCCTTCGTTTCAGTGCCGCCACCACGGTGGGTCCCTCGAAGGTGGTGTTCTATTAATCGATAAACAACAAATACTATGAGCAATATCGCACAAAAGATTGCCGAACGGCTGAACCTCGGCGTCCGTCAGGTGGAGAAGACGATAGAACTGATTGAACAAGGGGCTACAGTTCCCTTTATCGCCCGTTACCGCAAAGAGGCCACGGGTGCCCTTAACGAGGTGCAGATTACTGCCATTCGCGACCTGCTGTTGAAGGCCAAGGAGATAGAGAAACGTCGCGAAGCCATCCTGCAAAGCATCGGCGAGCAGGGAAAACTGACGGCAGAGTTAGAGAAGGCCATCCGAGAGGCCGAGACGATGACCGACCTCGAAGACCTCTACCTCCCTTATAAGCCCAAGCGAAAGACCCGTGCCAGTGTGGCTGTCGAGAAGGGGTTGGAACCCTTGGCCAACGAGCTGATGAGACAATACGACGGCGATGTGGACCAGTTGGCACTCCGCTTTGTCAACACCGACAAGGGCGTTGCCTCCGTCGAGGAGGCGTTGGCCGGTGCCCGCGACATCATTGCCGAACGGGTGTCGGAGAATGTGCAGGCCCGCAACAAGATTCGCAACCTTTTCCGTCGCACCGCCCTGTTGAGTTCCAAGGTGGTAAAAAACAAAGAGGAAGAGGCTGGTAAGTTCAAGTCGTGGTTCGACTGGGAGGAGAACGCCATGCGGGCACCCTCGCATCGCATCTTAGCTATGTTCCGTGGCGAAGCCGAGGGGATGCTGCGGGTCAAGATTGCCCCTGCTGACGACGCGGCGGCCTTTGAGATGCTGGAACGGCAGTTTGTCAGAGGTGCCTACGATTCCTCGAAGCAGGTGCAGGCGGCGGTTCGTGACGGATACAAGCGACTGCTGGCTCCGTCGATGGAGACGGAATACTACAACCTTTTGAAGGAGAAAGCCGACAAAGAGGCCATCCGTGTCTTTGCCGAAAACCTGCGGCAGTTGCTGTTGGCGTCGCCATTGGGACAGAAACGAATTCTGGCTATCGACCCAGGTTTCCGTACAGGTTGCAAGACGGTGTGTTTGGATGCTCAGGGACAGTTGTTGCACAACGAGACCATCTACCCCTTCACCTCGGTGCGTGAGGAACGGGCGGCGGTGGCGAAGTTGGAGGCACTGGTCGAGGCGTTCCAAATCGAAGCCATCGCCATAGGCAACGGAACGGCAGGAAGAGAGACCGAAGAGGTGGTGAAGAAATGTCGCTTCAAACGCAAACTGATTGCGGTGATGGTGAGCGAGAACGGCGCCAGTGTCTATTCGGCCAGCGAGGTGGCACGTGAGGAGTTTCCCGAATATGATGTGACGGTACGTGGAGCGGTGAGCATCGGACGTCGTTTGATGGACCCGTTGTCGGAACTGGTCAAGATAGACCCCAAGAGTATTGGTGTAGGTCAGTACCAGCACGATGTGGACCAACGGATGCTCCACGACAGTTTGAACGACGTGGTGGTGTCGTGCGTCAACAGTGTCGGCGTGGAGTTGAACACGGCATCGAAAGAACTGTTGAGCTATGTGAGCGGCATCGGCCCTGTGTTGGCCAAGAAGATTGTCGACTACCGTAACAAGAACGGTGCCTTCACTTCGAGGCAACAACTGCACGAGGTCGAACGTTTAGGCGACAAGGCGTTTGAGCAATGTGCAGGCTTCCTGCGGGTCAGAGAGAGCGAGAACCCCCTCGACCGTAGTGCTGTACACCCCGAACGCTATGCTTTGGTGGAGCAGATGGCTCGTCAGGCAGGCACCACGGTCGAAGGCTTGATGAAAGACAAGGGGTTGCGGCAACGGGTGGACATCAACGCCTTTGTCAGCGACGACTGCGGTCTGCCGACATTGCAGGATATCATGAAGGAGCTGGAACGACCAGGGTTGGATCCGCGTACCCGTTTTGAGGTATTCGAGTTCGACCCCAATGTCACTCGCATCGAAGACCTGCAAGAGGGGATGGTGTTGCCTGGCATCGTCACCAACATCACCGCCTTTGGCGCCTTTGTCGATGTGGGAGTTCATCAAGACGGATTGGTGCACATCTCGCAACTGGCCAACCGTCGGGTGGCCGACCCCAACGAGGTGGTACATCTCCACCAGCATGTTCATGTGAAGGTGATAGAGGTCGATTTGAAACGAAACCGAATCTCGTTGAGCATGAAGAATGTAAAATAGGGTGGGGCGGTGGTAGGCAATAAAAAGAGCCAAGCCGCGTTACAGTAGTCTATCAAAAACAATGAACAATGAATGAACTGTTGATTCTCCTTCAAACAACACAGGCTGTCGGTGCTGGTGCTACCATCTACTGGATTGTCTTCATCGCTTTGATGATAATCAGTGGTATCGTCAGCCGCAGCGTCAAGTCCAAATTCAAGAAATACTCCAAGATAGCCATGAACTATGGCATGACGGGTCGCGACGTGGCGGAAAAGATGCTTTACGACAACGATATCCAAGATGTGAAGATAAAAATGGTGCAGGGAACCCTCACCGACCATTACAACCCCGTGGACAAAACCCTCAACCTGAGTCCCGATGTCTATCGCGGTACCAGTGTGGCTGCCGCTGCGGTGGCAGCTCACGAGTGCGGCCATGCGGTACAACATGCCACGGCTTACAGATGGCTTACGTTGCGTTCCAAACTGGTGCCTGCCGTCAACATCACCAGCAAGTGTGTGTCGTGGGTGCTGTTGGCGGGTATTGCACTGGTTAACGTCTTCCCAGGATTATTGTTGCTTGGCATCGCGATGTTTGCGTTGTCGACCTTGTTCTCGATAGTGACCCTCCCCGTTGAAATCGATGCCTCGAAGCGGGCGTTGGTGTGGCTGAACAGTCACAACGTCACCTCGCCCAGCACCCATCCCTATGCCGAGAGTGCTTTGCGTAGCGCCGCCTACACCTATGTCATCGCCGCGCTCACCTCGTTGGCCACGCTGCTCTACTACGTGCTGATATATATGGGTAGAAGAAGCTGATAATGTAGTCGAAGAAGTAGATGTGAATCATGGGCGACAAAGATAAAGACACTCCTTTGATGCGGCAATATGCCGAGATGAAGAAGAAGTTCCCCGATGCCATGCTGCTGTTCAGGGTGGGGGACTTCTACGAGACGTTTAGTGACGATGCCAAACGGTCGTCGGCCATTCTGGGTATCACGTTGACCCGCAAGGCCAGCGGCAACGCCACCTACACCGAGTTGGCAGGCTTCCCCTATCACGCCCTTGAGTCATATCTCCCCAAACTGGTCAAGGCAGGATGTCGTGTGGCTATCTGCGAGCAGTTGGAAGACCCCAAGACGGCCAAAGGGCTGGTGAAGCGCGGTATCACGGAGTTGGTGACGCCTGGTGTCTCGTATAACGATATGGTGTTGGAGGTAAAGGAGAACAACTTCCTTTGTGGTTTGCATCTGACCGACAGGATACACGGTATTTCGTTCTTGGATGTGTCGACGGGCGAGTTCTATGTGGCTCAAGGCGACACGGCATATGTCGACAAGTTGTTGCAGAACTTCCACCCCACAGAGGTGGTGCTGCAGCGAAAGAAACTACATTCGTTCAAGAATTTGTTCCCTGAGAAATACTACACCAACACCTTCGAGGACTGGGTCTTCACCACCGACTTCGCCGAGGAATTGTTGATGAAACAGTTCGAGACTACCTCGTTGAAGGGATTCGGCATCGAGGAGATGCGAGAAGGTATCATCGCTGCCGGTGCGGCACTCTATTACCTGCAGGAGACCAACCACGACCGTACGCAACATATCTGTAAGCTGACTCGCATTGAGGAGGACCGCTTTGTCTGGCTTGACAAATTCACCGCACGTAACCTTGAATTGGTTCATTCGCCCAACGAGAACGCCAAGACTTTGCTCGACGTGATAGACCAGACGTCGACGCCGATGGGGTCGCGGTTGATGCGTCGGTGGATTGTGATGCCGTTGAAGGAGAAGACGTTGGTGGAGAACCGTCTGCAAGTGGTCGACTCGCTGATGAAGGACAACGATTTTTCCACTCAGCTGCGAATGAGGATACGTTGTATCGGTGACTTGGAGCGTCTGATATCCAAGGTGGCGGTGCGGCGTATCAATCCGCGTGAACTGCTGCAATTGAAACGTTCGCTCAACGAGATAGAGGAGGTCAAACGGCTGTGTGCCCAGAGCGACAGCGAGACGTTGCGTCGGATGGGTGAGCAACTGAACAGTTGTCATTCGATATGCGAACGGATAGAGAAAGAGATACAGGACGACCCTCCTGTCAAAGTGGACAAAGGTGGTGTGATACGCAGTGGGGTGTCGGCGGAACTCGACGAGTTGCGGGGCATCGCTACCAGCAGCAAGGAAATACTGATGAACATCCAACAAGAGGAGAGCGAACGAACGGGTATTCCCTCGCTTAAGGTGGGGTTCAACAATGTGTTTGGATACTATTTGGAGGTGACCAACACCCACAGGAACAAGGTGCCTCACGAGTGGATTCGCAAGCAGACGCTCACCAATGCCGAGCGTTATATCACCCCCACGTTGAAGGAACTGGAAGAGAAGATTCTGACGGCGGAGGAACGTATCGTTCCGTTGGAGTTGCAGATATACGAGCATCTGATGACGGCCTTGACCGAATATGTGCAGCCCATCCAGTACAGTGCCCAACAAATCGCCAGGTTGGACTGTCTGCAGAGTTTTGCCGAGGTCTCGCTCAGCAACAACTACTGTCGTCCCGAAATCAGCGAAGACGCGGTAATTGACATCAAGGAGGGTCGCCACCCTGTGATTGAGACACAACTTCCGTTGGGAGAGAAGTATATCAGCAACAATATCTTCTTGGACGGAGAGATTCAGCAGATTGTCATCATCACCGGCCCCAATATGTCGGGTAAGTCGGCGTTGCTCCGTCAGACGGCGCTGATAGTGCTGTTGGCACAGATAGGTTGTTATGTGCCTGCCGATGCGGCTCATATCGGTATGGTCGACAAGATTTTCACCCGTGTGGGTGCCTCGGACAATATCTCGTCGGGAGAGTCGACGTTCATGGTCGAGATGAACGAGACGGCCAGCATTCTCAATAATATCAGCGACCGCTCGTTGGTGCTGCTCGACGAAATCGGTCGCGGCACAAGTACCTACGACGGCATCTCCATTGCATGGGCAATCACCGAGTACCTCCATGAACAGAAGGGCAAGCGTCCCAAGGTGATGTTCGCCACTCACTATCATGAGTTGATTGAGATGGCTGACAAATACGAACGAATCCAAAACTACCATATCTCCGTCAAAGAGGTGAACAACAAGGTGATATTCCTGCGAAAACTGGAGATGGGGGGCAGCGAGCACAGTTTTGGTATCCATGTGGCACGGATGGCGGGTATGCCTTCCCAGGTGCTGAAACGAGCCAATACGATGCTCGAACTGTTGGAGTCGAAATCGGAAAAAATTTCTACCCAAAATTTCGAAAACAAGAAACAAAAAGAGGAAAAAACATCACATCAGGCCGACTATCAGTTGAGCTTTATCCAACTGGACGACCCTACCTTGTTTGAGGTACGCGACGCCTTGATGGATATTGATATCGATACACTTACGCCAATAGAGGCGTTGTTGAAGCTGAATGAGATTAAAAAAATTGTCAAGAAATAATGAAATTTTTTTGGCGGTTTGAAAAATGTTTGTACTTTTGCAGCCGATTTCGAGAGAACAAAACAGCGGTAATCCGTTGAAGAAATCGCCCAAGCGGAAATAGCTCAGTTGGTAGAGCACGACCTTGCCAAGGTCGGGGTCGCGAGTTCGAGTCTCGTTTTCCGCTCTTTTAGTCTGCTCTGGTGGTGGAATGGTAGACACGAGGGACTTAAAATCCCTTGACCGCAAGGTCGTGTGGGTTCAAGTCCCACCCGGAGTACAAAAGAAAGCCACCTTTGGCAGAGAGAAATTTGAAATGATGCTTTCGTCTTGGTAGCTCAGTTGGTAGAGCAGCTGACTCTTAATCAGCGGGTCCAGGGTTCGAGTCCCTGCCAGGACACATAACGGGGTGTAGCGCAGTTGGCTAGCGCGCCACGTTCGGGACGTGGAGGTCGTAAGTTCGAGTCTTATCACCCCGACTCAGG
>CAJOQB010000062.1 GCA_905236405.1 uncultured Bacteroidales bacterium | reverse complement strand
GCGCGTGGGGTCGTTCATCACCATGTAGTACTTTGTGAAGTCGGTCTTGGCGAATTTCTCGTAGAACGACATGGGGGTGTAGGTGTCGGTAGAGACAATCTCGCCTTTGGCGTTCTTCTGCTGCCAGGTGAACTGAGCAGGAGGCTCGCCCATGGTGAGCACCAGCATGCGATAGATGGTGCCGAGCATCTCGGTCTTCTTGGCCTGCAGATGCTGTGCCGCCTTGTCTTTCATTGGGGATTTGTAGAGGGTCTTCGCATCTTCGCGGAGCTCAAGGCCGTACTCGCGAAGCTTTAGGGCGATGAGGCGGCTGACCTCGCTGGTGTTGTTGGTGTTGAACGTCTCAGGCATCACATCGGAAGGGACAAGGCCGTATTTGCTGATGAGGTTGGCAACACCGGTGAACTGACCACCGTCGCCGATGGGGTTTTTGAACAGCCATTCGACCTCTTGGTCGGTCATGGGTTTGGAACGGGTGTCGATGACGGCTTGCAGGAAGAGGTTGCTCTTCTCCAACTGGTCGTAGAAGAAGGTGTAGGCCTGCGAGAACTGGAAGTTGTTGGGCAGGTTGTGTTCGCGGATGGCACGGTTGCGAAGCACATTCATGCCGGTGAACATCCAGCAACGACCGCTCGACTTCTGGTCGGTGACGGCCACCGACTTGACGCGATGGCTGAAGTGGGAGTCGAACGCGGTGACGTTCTCATAGTTCATCGCCAACTTAGTCAAGTTGTTGTTAACCATAGCGTTACGCAATGCTTTGTCGCTTGCGTTGCCGCTGTAGGATTTCTTGATTTGCTGCATCATCACCTCGTCGATGCCTCCGTTGTTTTGAGCCGACAACGAAAAGCCACACAGAAGCATTGCAGCCACGATATAGACTTTTATCTTCATCTTTTTATAACTGTTATTATATTACAATCCAAAAAAATACACTCACTCCCCCACCCTTCTCGGGACATTGGGAGCGAGTGCAAAAATACACTTTTTTTTGTTTTTTTGAAGATTTAACAGCAAAAAACGATTGGCTTCTCACCGTCCACTCCACAGCAGCCAGGCGTTGGAGAAACGCAAGTTGAGCCCTATAACAAAATCGAATTCGCTGAGTAGCATATCGTAATACCCTTCGGCATCGAGCGTCAAATCGAAACACGGTACGGAGTGACGGAGCGAGACACCCATCGTCACCATGTTGCGATAAGGGTCGACATAGGAAGCATCGAAGGGGGAGTAGCAATGGAACAAGGCACCACCCCGTGCCGAGAGGTACTGATAGCCATACCAGTAACCCACATTCACCTCCAAGGTGTTATCCTTGCGAACGAACTGTTTTTCGAAACTCAACTGCGGATAGAAGCCCCATCCTTGCTCATACTTCGTGTGGACGGTAGGCGAGTTGTTTTGGAAGAAATAGGCAGGCAACGAGAGGGAGACCTTTTTGTCTGCATGGTTGTCGTACGAGAAGACAAGCCCCACACTCTCGTTGAACAACGTCTCGATACAGGTGTCGAGGGTGGAAATCTGTCCGCCCCGATGGCTGCCGCTGAAGGCCAACGGAAGCGACACATTGAACAAGGATTCGTCGGGGCGAAGCGTAAACAGCTGTCGCGTGCCTGCGGTGAAACGCTCTTGATCGGCTGTCCACGGCTCGAGGAAATGCTCCCAATCGAGCCATGTGTCGCTTGTCCAATGCTCGGTATTTGTCTTGATTTGCATACCGTCTTCTTGGTCATGGTAGTACCACCGCTCACGGTCGTAGATGGGGTCGCCGACATTGTGTCCTTTGGTGGCATCGATGGTGCCCAACGTGAGTGTCAACCAATGGTTGAGATAAAAATCGATGCCGAAGACGGGTTGCACTTGATACAATCCCTCGGTTCCTGCCACTCCCACCATCCTGACTCCGGCACGCACCTGAGCATAATCATAGACGGAATAACACAACGTGGGGGTGAACCAAAACCCTGCGGCTGAATAGCCTTTAGCGAAAGGCATGAAGAACTCGGCGTCGCGGAAAAAGGTGCTGGCGTCGACTTGCAGCCACAGTTCTTCCGAATCGGAATGGACCGCCTGTGCGTTCACCGGTTTCGACGCCACAGCGAACATCAAAACCACGAATATGACTATGGAGCGTTTCATCGAAATATACTTTTACTTGGCGAGTTGTTCTTTTACCGCCTGCTCGATGGCGTTGCCTCTCAAACCTCGAGCCACAATGTTACCCTCTTTGTCTATCAGCAGTATCTCAGGAATGCCCGAGACGCCATAACTGAATTCAGCCACATCGGTGGTGTCTATCAGCTGGGGATAGGTGATGCCCAAATCCTTGACGGCGGCATCGTGTTTGGCGATTTCGTCGCTGATGTCGACGCCCACCACCTGCAGGCCTTGCTTCTTGTATTTCTCGTAGACACGAATCAAGTTTTCCCTGATTTCCTCACGGCAAGGGCCGCACCACGAAGCCCAGAAGTCCACCAACGCCACTTTGCCGTCAATCAGCTCGCCCAACGACAAATCGTTGTAATCGGGATAGCTGAGACCTTTGATGTCGACATAATGGTGTCCCACGGCTGTGGCATCGACGCTACGCATACGCTCCAGATACTTTTGCACGGGTCGGAAATCCCTCACAATGGGGCTTGCATCGCTGAGGGCTGCCTCTATCTCGGGCAACGTCTCATACTGGCTCATCAGCTGCGAGAAGGCATAAGCACCAAGGATGTTGTCCTTGTTCCCCTCGTAGAGTGCCTGTGCCTTTGCGTACATCTCGCCAAACATCTCGTCCCTCATACTGTTGTATTCGGCCTTGAGTGCATTGACCGCAGCTGTGTCTGTCGGGTCGATGGTCTTGCTTTGCGTCCTCATTTCGTCCATACGTACCATATAGGAGTTGTTGATGGACAGAATGTCACGATTGTAAGCACCCAGCTGGTTGTTGAGCGGAGTGCCGCTGAGCGAATCGGTGACCAGATTGATGTACACTTTGCCCTTCTCGGCAATGCAAAAACCGTAATAGTTGACGGCGGTCGTTATTTGAAGGATGGCATCGCTTCCATAATTTCCAGAAAAGGTAAAGGTACCGTCAACCACCACTGCCGAATCTAACAGGTCGCCAGGGCCATAATTGTACAAATACACAGTTGTCCCTTGGGCATCGTGGATATTCACCACACCATTGATGGTCATGGTTTTGTTGTCGGAACAACCCACAACAAGCGTTGCAACGCAGAGAAACATCGTCAAACGAAACAAAGAGTTCTTCATAAAAAACTGTTATTTAAATTATTATTATTGACAATCGAACATATCGGGATTTGCAAATATACACCATTTTTCAAACCTGTTCACACTCATCGCAAAAGATTGTGATAAACACATGATATTAAAACCATTGCACCAACGAAATATTTGTTTAATAAAATTTAGTTATCCATATTATAATATTTTGCTATATTTGCAGAAATTTTTCCCACCCAAAAGGGTACAAAAACATTTGATTAATAGATATAAATGTAAAATATATGTTTACTGACACATCGAAATTCATTGGCGAAGGCCTTACCTACGACGACGTATTGCTCGTTCCTGCTTACTCCGACGTGTTGCCCCGCGAAGTGAAAGTCTCCTCGCGTTTCTCCCGCAACATCACCGTCAACATCCCTATGGTGTCGGCTGCCATGGACACCGTCACCGAAGCCGCTATGGCCATCGGCATGGCTCAAGAAGGCGGTATCGGCGTACTGCACAAAAACATGTCCATTGAACGACAAGCCAACGAAGTGAAGAAGGTGAAACGGTCGGAGAACGGTATGATTATCGACCCCATCACCCTCAAGAAAGACGCCCGTGTGAAGGACGCCGTTGAATTGATGTACGAATACGGTATCGGCGGCATCCCCATCGTCGACGACAACCGAGTGCTGATAGGCATGGTGACCAACCGTGACTTGCGTTTCGAACGCAACCTGAGCCGCCCCCTGAGCGAAATCATGATCACCAAGCTCATCACCACCCACGAAGGCACCACCTTTGAAGAAGCCACCGATATCCTTCAGCAACACAAGATAGAGAAACTGCCCGTGGTGAACAAAGAGGGACAGTTTGTAGGTCTGATTACCTATCGCGACATCATGAAGACCAAAGAGCGTCCCAACGCCTGCAAGGACATCAACGGACGTCTCTGTGTGGCTGCCGGCGTAGGCATCACCGACGACATGATGGTTCGTGTCGACGCTTTGGTGGACGCTGGTGTCGACGCCATCGTCATCGATACCGCCCACGGCCATAGCATCCGCGTGGTGAACGCCCTGAAAGCTGTAAAGGCAAAACACCCCAATCTCGATGTCGTTGTCGGCAACATCGCCACTGGCGAAGCTGCCATCATGCTGGCCGAAGCTGGCGCTGACGGCATCAAGGTGGGTATCGGCCCTGGAAGCATCTGCTCCACCCGTATCATCGCCGGTATCGGCGTTCCTCAACTCACAGCCATCTGCGAGGCCACCGGCGCTTTGAAACAGAAAGGCTACGACGTTCCCGTCATCGCCGACGGCGGCATTCGCTACAGCGGCGACATCGTGAAGGCTTTGGCTGCCGGTGCAAGCACCATCATGATTGGATCGTTGGTGGCCGGCGTCGACGAGGCTCCTGGTGAAACCATCATCTATGAGGGCCGCAAGTTCAAGAGCTATCGCGGTATGGGTTCGCTCGAAGCCATGCAGAGCGGCTCGAAAGACCGTTACTTCCAAGACAAGGAAACCGACGCCAAAAAACTCGTCCCCGAAGGCGTTGTGGGTCGCGTCCCCTACAAAGGCACCCTCAGCGAGGTGCTCTACCAATTGGTGGGGGGCTTGAAAGCCGGTATGGGTTACACGGGCAGCAAGGATATCGCCTCGTTGCAGCAAGCCAAGTTCATCCGCATCACCAGCGCCGGTTATGCCGAGAGCCATCCGCACGACATCACCATCACCCGCGAGGCTCCCAACTATTCGCGTTAACCATTTCCCCATTCACAACAGAGAATTGAAACTGACGAATAAACGACATCGTTCGATGAAAAGAAAAATCACCCATCTGGTTGCCTTGTTGCTGACGCTCACGACGGTCATCTCCGTCAACGCCCAGCAAAAGAAAGACCCCATCATGTTCGAGATTGGCGGGCAAAAAATCCCCCAATCGGAATTCCGCTACGAGTTTCTCCGCTCCATAGGACAAGACACCTCCATCAAACCCACCTCGTGCACCTACGAGAAACGACAGGCACTCGAGGAGTATGTACAGCTTTTTGCCAACTATCGTGTCAAGCTGATGGATGCCCACGCCCAAGGTTACGACACCGCCAGCTCCCTGCTTCGCGAACTTGCATCCTACCGTCGCGACTTGGCCGCTCCCTACCTGATTGACTCGGCCACGCTGAACCAAATCTACCGCGAGGCATACGAACGCAACCAATACTCCGTACATGCCGCCCACATCCTTGTTCGCGTGAGCAACAACGCCGCTCCTGGCGACACTATGGCCGCCTACAACAAAGCCATGGACTTGTACAAAAGAGCCCGTGCAGGCGAAGACTTCGGCAAACTGGCTATCAAATTCAGCGACGATCCCTCGGCCAAAGACCAACCCTCCAACGACGGCATCATGCCCGGCAACGCCGGCGACTTGGGGTTCTTCTCGGTGTTCAACATGGTGTATCCTTTCGAGACAGCATGCTACAATCTCGAGGTCGACAGCATCAGCCTTCCTGTTCGCACCACCTATGGTTACCATATCATCAAGCTGCTCGAGAAGCGTCCCTTCTTCGGCACCGCCACCATCCAGCACATCTGGGTAAGCAACAGCTCGAAGAATCCCGGATATGCTGCCGAGAAAATCAAACAGGCGTTCCAGCAGTTGCAAGACGGCGAAGATTTCGCTCGTGTTTGCAAGAACTACAGCGACGACCTCAGCACTTCGTCGAACGGAGGCCTCCTTCCCAACGTCTCCATCAGCCAGCTGCCCAACAACTATGTCTCTGTCATCTCACAACTCACCGAAGGACAATCCAGTTACCCCTTCGAGACATCACACGGATGGCATATCGTCAAGTTGGTGAAAAAAGACACTCTCCCCAGCCTTGAGATGATGATACCCTCCTACAACCAAAAACTGGCTCGCGACCAACGCAACACCAAACCACGTACCGTCTTTGCCCAACAATGCAAGAACAAATACGGTTTCCACGACTACACTACCGAACCAGTCGAACAGACAGGCAAGAAGAAAAAGAACACTCCCGTGGTTTACAAAGCCTCGCTCGACCAATCGGTGGCTGCCCTGAACGATTCCATCTACCGCAAGAAATGGATTTACAGCGACACCATGATTACCGATTTGCGCCACATCATGTCCATCGCCGGTATCGAATACACACAACGCGACTTCCTGAGATGGATGGCCGCCAACCAAATCTATATCCGTGCCAAGGGCGACATCGACTACTATTGCCACAAACGTTACAAAGATTTCTGCGACGAGAAGGCCATTGAATATGCCGACTCGCAACTCGAGAAAGAACACCCCGAGTTCGCCAGCTTGCTGCAGGAATACCACAATGGACTCACCATCTTTGCCTACAACGACCACGAGGTATGGAGCAAAGCCATCCTTGACACCGCAGGCTTGGCCGAATACTATGCCATACGGACCCAAGAAATGAGTTTCGACAACCCCGAAGACGAGCCTTATTTCTGGAACACCCGTGCCCGCGTCAATATCATCAACGTCAGCGACAGCCAATACATCGCTCCGGAGAAAGCCCGCAAGGTGATTGCCAAAGCCTACAAGAAAGGGTTGAACTCCACCGAAATCGACGAAGCTCTTTCCAACGCACACAACAAGAAATGGGAGGGCAAATCGGCCACCACCGTTCACTTGGAGTTGTTGGAGATGAACCACCAGAACATCCTCCGTTCCAACGAGTGGAGAGAAGGCACCTACACCCACCCCAACGACAAAGGCTACACCATCCTTGTCGTAGAGAAGGTGTATGACCCTTGTCTCAAAACAGCCAAAGAGGCTCGCGGCTACTACATCAACGACTACCAAAGCTATCTCGACAAACAACTGATCGAACGGTTACGCAAACAATACAATGTCATCATCCACCAAGATGTGGTTGACGAATTCACCTATTAATCACCTGTCACAACGATGAGACTTCTGCTGCTGATACTTATTGCGTCACTCCTCACCACCGCCTGTCGACAACACGACGCGGAGATTGTGGCTCGTGCCTACGACCACTATCTCTACCGCTCCGACATCGAGGGGTTGGTGGCTCCCGGCACCTCGCCCGAGGACAGCACCGCTATCGTCAGCAACTACATCAACCAATGGATACAACAACAGGTGGTGCTCGAGAAGGCACAAAAAAACATCAGCACCAACTTCGACAAAGAGCTGCAGAACTACAAAAACAGCCTCATCACTCATGAATACGAGCAGTTGATTGTCGAACAACTCCTCGACACAAATGTCAGCGAGAAAGAGATAAGCGACTACTACGAAGCCAATGCCCAAAACTTTGTCCTGCGAAGCAACATCCTTCGCTGTATCTACCTGAAACTGCCCGTCGGCGCTCCTTGCATTGCCCAAGTCAAGCGACTGATGAACGGCACCGTTACCGACGAGACAATTGTCGAGATACAGAAAGCCGCTGCCGCTTACATGAGCGACTACTCTTTTGACCGCGACAATTGGATTCCCTTCTACTCGTTCCAAACAAAAGTTCCCGTCGACACCTACAACGAAACGCTCTACCTGCGTCAAAACAAGTTGGTTGAAATCAGTGACGACGAGAACCTCTATCTGGCTCGGATCCTTGAGTTCAAAACCGTCGACGAGACATCGCCACTCGAATTCGAGCATCAGAACATCAAAGAAATCATCCTGAACCACCGCAAAATCGACATCATCAAGAATATGCAACGCGACCTTTTGCGGGAGGCCAACGCCAAAGGGAAAATAGAAATAATGAGCTAATCTGATTTAAAACAATCTTATTCGAATACAGAGTTCTAAATATGACTATCAAGAAAACAGTTATTGCACTCATCCTGTTGACGCTCTCATTAAGCCTCAACCTGCAAGCCCAGAACAACGAGGTGGTTGTCGACAAAGTGGTGGCTGTGGTGGGCAAGAACATCATCAAACTCTCCGATGTCGAAGGTGCCTACAACCAAGTCCGTCGCCAACAGGGAATCAACAACGCACAGATGTACCGCTGCCAAATACTCGAAAGCATGTTGCTGTCGAAACTCCTTGTTCACAAAGGCGAGGTTGACAGCGTCGAGGTTTCCGACGACGATGTGGAAGAGCAAGTGAGCTATTACCTCAACATGGAACTTCGTCAATACGGCAGCAAAGAGGCGCTTCGCAACGCAACAGGTCGCAGCTACGACGAGTTGCACGACATATACTTCGACATCCTCAAAGAACGCTATCTGGCACAAAAGGTGGAATACAACCTCACCGAGAATGTCAAGGTGACCCCAGGTGAGGTGCGTGAGTTTTTTGACAACATCCCCAAAGACAGCTTGCCCGATGTGGAAGACGAATACGAGTTGGCGGAAATCACCATCAAGCCAAAGGTGAGTAGTGCGGAACGTGAGCGAGTGAAACTGGAGTTGGCTCAACTGCGTGAGCGAGTGCTCAAAGGCGAGAAGTTCTCCATGTTGGCCGCCCTCTATTCCCAAGACCCCGGCACTTCCAACAAAGGTGGCGAGTTGGGATTCTTCTCTCGTGGCGATATGGTGACCGAGTTTGAGAGTGCCGCCTTCGCCCTGCAACCTGGCGAAGTGTCGCCCATTGTAGAGACACAGTATGGCTTCCATATCATCCAACTGATTGAACGTCGCGGCAACACCATCAACTGTCGTCACATCCTGATGATTCCCAAAGTGTCGAACGACGACCTCTTGCGGTCGAGAATACAACTTGACAGCATTGCCAACCAGATACGTTTAGGCAACCTCACCTTCGAACAAGCCGCCATCGACTTCAGCGACGGCGCCACACGCCAACAAGGCGGCATCATTGCCAACGCCGCTACTGGCACCAACCGTTTCTACCGCTCCAACCTCAAGGAACAGTTCCCCGGCATCAGCATCGCCACCATGGACGAAGGCGAAATCAGCAACGCCACCATGTTCACCACCGAAGAAAACCAACAAGCCTACAGGATTGTGAAGCTTGTTCGCCATATACCCGCCCACAAGGCTAATATGGTCGACGACTACGACAAACTCTACAATGCCGCGCTCAACAAAGCACAGCAGGCAAAGATACAAGATTGGGCTCAACGACAGATAAGGAACACCTATATCCGTATCGACGACGAATTCAAAGACTGCGACTTCCAACTCAACTGGTTTGACAACAACAACGGTCGCAAAACAAACTAACAACACAACACGCTAAACAAGATGAACGACATCGAAACCATCAACAGCTTGGTAGAGAAATACAACAATCTCAAACGAGAGATTGGCAAAGTCATCGTCGGTCAAGAAGCCGCCGTCGACAGCCTTTTGGTATCCATCTTTACAGGCGGTCATTGCCTGCTTGTAGGCGTACCGGGATTGGCCAAAACACTTATGGTCAACACCCTCTCGCGTGCCTTGGGATTGGCATTCAGCCGCATTCAGTTCACCCCCGACTTGATGCCGTCCGACATCACGGGCAGCGAGATACTCGACGAGAATCGACGTTTCCAGTTTGTCAAAGGTCCCGTGTTTGCCAACATCGTACTGGCCGACGAAATCAACCGTACACCACCCAAGACGCAAGCCGCCCTTCTCGAAGCCATGCAAGAGAAGTCGGTCACCGTATCGGGCAAATCCTATCTGTTGCCTGCTCCATTCTTTGTACTGGCAACACAGAACCCCATCGAACAAGAGGGCACCTATCCCCTACCCGAAGCTCAGTTGGACCGTTTCATGTTCAACATCCGTATGGATTACCCCTCGTTTGCCGAAGAGTTGGACATCGTGAAGACCACCACCATCGACACCCACCCCGAGGTGAACGTGGTGCTTACCGCCGACGAGATACTCCACTACCAGCAGGTCATTCGCAAGATGCCCGTCCCCGACAACGTGTGTGAGTATGCCGTTCGCTTGGTGGGCAGCACCCGTGTCGACAACAGCAAATCCGAGAACTCCCTTGCACAACGCTACCTCTCTTGGGGCGCTGGCCCTCGTGCCTCGCAATACTTGGTGATGGGAGCCAAAACACATGCCGCTTTCCAAGGAAAGTACTCACCCGACATCGAGGATGTGCGAGCCATCGCCACCGAAGTGCTGCGCCACCGTATTGTCCGCAACTATTATGCCGAAGCCGAAGGCATCACCACCGACGCCATCGTTGCCCAGCTTATCGACCAAGCCTGACCACAACAAGATATTAAACACACCTATAAAGATAAAACACCATGATGCGACGTAAATGCTTTGCTGCCCTGCTGCTATTGGCCCTCCTCGCAGTCAGCCACACGGTGGACGCACAAACGGGAATCTACATCCCCAGTGCCAAACCCATAAAGAACATGAAGGCAGCCATGATACATCCGGAGACGTTCTGCTTGCTGCTCCAATATTCGGGCAGCGACAGCACCTACAGCATCAACGACCTTGACATCCTCGATTCGGTGTACAACATCGCTTTCGACCGCGACAATCCCCGTCTCTATCAGATGATTATCGAAGGATATGGTGGCGAAAACGAAGCATTGACCCGCTCGCGTGTCGATGTCCTCTATCGTTATTTTGCCTATCGTTGCCACGCCCCCTTCCCTATCCGTTATGCCGCCAACCCCATTCATTGCAGTTGCAAGGGCGATACCGTCGAGTTGCTGCGGTACGAAGTCCCCGTGGAGCGTCATGTATACAACACGGCAGAGCTTCCTTCCAGCCGCACCACCTTCAACCAAAGCATCAAGCTGAGCAACTGCGTCCTCATCACCTTCAAGACCAATCCCGACGAATGTATCGGCCTCTCCCGCGGCTGCTTCGTTCCCTCGCAAGACAGCACCATACGTGGCTACTACGCTTCTGTGTTCATGAAGAAAGGAGCCCTCTATTCGGTGTCCAACACCAAAGATTCCTGCCCCGAGAATGTAGAGTTCCGCATCGAGGAGCACCTCGATTGGAAAGAGGTCGTGGAGCACTACTTCCTCGTTCCCCACAAGAAACAAATCATTGTCCAAGTGGGATATATCGTCCTTCATAGCAACATCCATCGCGACTATGGCGAGTGCACCCAAGAACTGCCCGACAGTATCTTTGTCCGCTTCCCCGTCACCAACGAGCAGTGGGAGAACAAGGTACGCATCTTCGGCAAGAAATACTCCGAGAAAGGGGTCGCTTTCAAGAGTCTCACGACAAAGAAAGTGCCGTCGAAAATCTCCATCAACATACAGACGGGCATCAATGTCACCCAGTTGGACACCCTCTTCTTGGGCAAACGCATCCAACCCGAGGAGCTGAAAGATTATTTCTACGAAGTCGACACCGATATGGAAGAGGGCTCGTTCCAAGCCGACGGCAAGTATTGGAAAGCCTACCGTTTGGACAAGCATGGCGACTACGAAATCAAGAAATCGCTTCGCCAGTTGATGCGTATCGTGGAAGACACCCCCGAGGAGATAGAGGAAGATCCCACCGACAAACGCTATGCCGACGACGAAGACATCGAATAACAGGCAACCCAAAAACAATTACCCATCATGGCTTATTTACAGACAGACGTAACCAAAGTCACCACCAATGTACTAAAGAATATGAAGCTGCATGGCGAGAAGATTGCCATGCTCACCGCCTACGACTATTCTATGGCCACCTTGCTCGACAGCACAAAAATCGATGTCATCTTGGTGGGCGACTCGGCAGCCAACGTCATGGAAGGCTATCAAACCACCCTTCCCATCACCCTTGACGAGATGATTCTCTACGCCTCGTCGGTGGTGCGAGCCGTCAAACGTGCCCTTGTGGTCGTCGACATGCCTTTCGGCACCTATCAAGGCAACTCCAAACTGGCACTCTCGTCGGCCATCCGTATCATGAAAGAGACGGGAGCCGATGCCATCAAACTCGAGGGCGGTCAAGAGGTGCTTGAATCCATCACCCGCATCCTGAGTGCAGGCATTCCAGTCATGGGTCATCTGGGTCTTACCCCGCAAAGCATCAACAAGTTTGGCACCTATGTGGTGCGTGCCACCGAAGCCGACGAAGCCGAGCGACTGATTCGCGACGCCCATATCCTCGACGAAGCCGGTTGCTTCAGCCTTGTATTGGAAAAGATTCCTGCCAAACTTGCCCAACAAGTTACCTCCGAAATCAGCATCCCCACCATCGGCATCGGTGCTGGCAGCGGTGTCGACGGTCAGGTGTTGGTGCTGCAGGATATGCTTGGCATCACCCAGCAGTTCAAGCCCCGTTACCTACGCACCTACGGCACCTTTGGCGAGGACATCGTCAACGCCGTGAAGAACTACATCTCCGATGTCAAGTCGGTCAATTTCCCCAACGAGAAAGAACAGTATTAAAATAAAGAATAGTACTAACAATTATTAATCAATATTAAATCACAAAACAAAATGAACAAGCGATTTATTGCATTGCTGCTGCTCATCTTTGCATTTGCAGCAACATCGGTGGCTCAGGACAAATCGGCCACCAAGACCGGTAAGAAATCGGACCTCACCGCCAAGGTTCCCATCGACAAACGCATCCGCATGGGAAAACTCGACAATGGCATCACCTACTATCTCCGTGCCAACAAGAAACCCGAAGGACGTATCCAGTTCCGTCTGGCTATCAACGCAGGTTCGGTGATGGAAGACGAAGACCAGCGCGGTCTTGCCCACTTCGTTGAGCATATGGCCTTCAACGGTACCGAATACTACGAGCACAACGAGCTTATCAGCAAGTTGCAGGAGAAAGGTGTCCGTTTCGGTGGCCACGTCAACGCCTACACCTCGTTCGACGAGACCGTCTACTATGTCAACATGCCCAACGATGCCGAAATGATTGAGATGGGTATGAAGATTCTCGACGGCTGGGCTTCCAAACTTCTCATGGATCCCGAAGAACTCGATGCCGAACGTGGCGTCATCCGCGAAGAGTGGCGTGGTCGTCTCGGTGCCCAGGATCGTCTCCAGAAGCAGTACTGGCCCATCATGCTCAAGGGCAGCCGCTACGCCGACCGTATCCCCATCGGAACCGAGGAAGTCATCATGAACTTCAAACGCCCCACCATCATGCGTTTCTATGAGGACTGGTATCGTCCCGACCTCGAGGCTGTCATTATCGTTGGCGACTTCAATGTCGACGAGATGGAAGCCAAAGTGAAAGAGTATTTCACCGACAACAAGATGCCTGCCAACCCCAAGGCTCGTCCCGACTATCCCGTTCCTGGCAACAAAGAGCCCCTCGTGGCCATCGCCACCGACAAAGAGGCTTCCAGCGCCGCCCTCCAGATGATGTGGAAACACGAGAAAGCACCCACCGGCACCGTTGGCGACTATCGTCAGATGTTGGTACGCAGTTTGGCCAGCATGATGATTGACGCTCGTCTCGACGAGATTGCCGAGCGTTCTTCCGCACCCTTCCTGCAAGCAGGTGCCGGCTATGGCGGATTCATTGGCCGTCACACCGACGCCTTCAGTTTGATGGGCATCCCCAAAGACAACCGTATCGACGAGACCGCCGATATGCTTCTCACCGAGATGAAACGTGTCGACGAACACGGCTTCCTCCAAACCGAACTGGAGCGTGCCAAAGAGAGCCTGCTTGAGCGCTACCGCAAGATGGCCAAAGAGCTCAACAAGACCCAGAGCAACAGCTTTGCCGACGAATACACCAACCACTTCCTCGAAGGCGAAGTCATCCCCGGCATCCGTCAGGAAGACACCTACGCCCGCGAGTTTGTCCCCGAAATCACCCTCGAAGAGGTCAACGCTGTGGTGAAAGACTGGATTACCGACGAGAACCTCATCATCGTTCTCACCGCTCCCGAGCGCGAAGGATACAGCATCCCCACCAAAGACCAACTCCTCTCCATTGTCAACAAGAGCAAGACCGTCAAGACCGATCCTTGGGTCGACAACTACAGAGACGAACCCCTCTTCACCCGTCAGGTTGCCACCGCCAACTACAAAGCCACCAAGACCAACGACGTGCTGGGTTACACCGAATACACCTGCCCCAACGGCATCCGTTTCGTTGTCAAGAAGACCAACTTCAAAGAGGATGAAATCCGCATGATGAGCTTTGCCAACGGCGGCACCGCCCTCTATAGCGACGAGGAAGCCTACATCGCCTCCAACGCCGCCGGCTTTGTCGACGACGCCGGTATCGCCAACTTCAGCTCCAGCCAGTTGAGCAAGAAACTCAAAGGCATGTCGGTCGGCATCAGCCCCAACATCAGCGGCGCTACCCAAGGTTTCAGCGGCAACTGCGCTCCCAAAGACCTCGAGGTGATGCTCCAACTGCTCGACCTCTACTACGAGTCTCCCCGCAAAGACCGCGAGAGCTACGACCGTAACATCGAAGCCCTGCAGACCAAAGTCCGCATGGCTGCCGTCAATCCTCAGAACCGCTTCATCGTCGACATGATGAAGAAAGCCTACAACAACAACCCCCGTGTCATTGTCCTTCCCACCGACGAGGACATAAAGAAACTCGACTACGAACGTATCTATCAGATATACAACGAGCGTTTCAACGACGCATCCGCACAGACCTTCTTCTTCGTCGGCAACATCTCCGATGCCGACATCCAGCTCATCGCCAACTACCTGAACATCCTTCCCTGCACCGGCAAACAGAAGAACGAGCCTCGTCTCGACAAGAGCCCCAAACTCGCTCCTGGTGTCAACCGTTCCCTCACCCTTGCCGGTACCGACAAACAAGGTATGGTGTACATCACGGGTGAAACCGAAGGCTTCAAGGGCGACCTCAAAGACCGCCTCACCGTTCAGCTCCTCGACGAAGTGGTGCAAATCATCACCACCGAAGTGATTCGCGAGAAAATGGGCGAGACCTACAGCCCCTACTCCAATGTCGACTATTCCATCGCCTTCGACGGTAGCGTCTCCTGGATGTTCTTCCTCCAGTGCGCTCCCGAGAACTGCGAGAGCGTCGAAGCCGCCGCACTCGACATCATCAAACAGGTCTGCAAGAAGGCCTGCGACAAGAAGACCCTCGAGAAAGCCCGCCTCCAGATGCTCAAAGACCACGAGACTTCCCTGCAGGAGAACTCCTACTGGATGGGACAAATCTATGGCAGCTACTACTACAACGAGGATCGTGACGCCAATGTCCGCGACTACGAGAAAGTGCTCAACAGCATCACCGTCAAAGACCTCAAGAAGATGGCTCAGAAGTATCTCGACCTGAACCACTACACCGTCGGCACCCTCAAACCCGAGAACATGTAATCACACCTTCTCATAGGTACCCTACAATCAAGGGGCGGCACTTCCGAGTGTCGCCCCTTTCTTTCATCAGACCCTTTAGTCCCTTTGGCATTATCCATCCATTCCCGAATTGTCTCCGCTTCCGCCTTGACCGTCGGCAGCGAAGGTGGCGGTATAGGTGGCGTCGGCATCAGCCGTCACAGTGATGGAGGCGGTGGTGCGACCGTTGCTCCAGCTGACGAAGTGGTAGCCCTCGTTGGCGGTGGCCGTCAGGGTCACACTGGATCCTTGTACATAGGTGCCGCCGCCGGTGACCGAGCCCATCGTGGCGTCGTTCACGTTGGCCGTGATGACGACGTTGGTGGTGACGGCAGGCTCTTGGTTGCTGCCGCCGTTGCCGCTCTGCGAGCCGCTGCCGGCCACGTTGAGCGAGGCGCAGAGCGAGGGCGAGAAGTCGAAGAGCGTGGTGCTCACTCGGTTCAGGTCGAGCACAAAGCCGCTCTGGTTGGCGCCCGTCTGGCCGAGGGTAGCCACAGTGGTGCCGCTCTTGGGCATCAGCACGATGCCGTAGGCGAAGACCTCGAGGGCGTTGCCGCTCTCGTTGGCGCTCTTGGCGATGGAGAGGGTGTTGGCGGTGTCGAGCGAGGCGGTGTGACGCCACAAGCCCGTGTTGAGGTCGTGCACCATGATGCACTTCGCGATGGCCTCGTCCTCGGCGGTGCCGCTGAAGGTGGCGGTGTACTGGCTGCTGTCGCTCGCGAGCTGAATGGTGAGGCTCTTGGCGTACGAGGGGTTGTCCACCAGATGGAGGTCGTACTGCAGCGTTGCCTGGCTGCCGTCGGCGTTGACCACGACGTTCTGCAGCAGCCGTTTGATGAGCAGGCCGCGGTCGCTCTTCTTGTGGCCGTTGGCGATGAGCGAGGCGCGACCCACTTCGCCGAGCATGCCGGCCACCTGGGCGGCGAGCTTCATCTTGGCACGGTTACGCATCTGGGCGTCGGTGCGGGGGTTGGAGACAGAGGCGGGCAGCTGTTTGAGAACGATGCCGCCCTTGCGGCCTTTCTGGCCCACAGTGTTGCCGGCCTTGCCGACATACTGGATAAGAGAAACAATTCTTGCCAT
This sequence comes from uncultured Bacteroidales bacterium, assembly GCA_905236405.1. Classification (GTDB taxonomy): domain Bacteria; phylum Bacteroidota; class Bacteroidia; order Bacteroidales; family P3; genus Colimorpha. Next base: position 562 of record CAJOQB010000062.1, on the reverse strand, counting down.
AGTTTTACTTTTTAAAGGTTAATGGTTAAAGGTTAATGGTTAAAGATTTGATTAATTGGTTAATGGTTTAATAGATTTTGGTTTTGGTTAGCTTCGCTGACGTTGCTTCGGCTCGGGATAGTGAGCGAGCTCCCTCTCCTCTCGCTTTGCGCAACGTTAAGGTTAGATAATCCCGATAACGTGGGAGCACGAGGTGGTGGCGGCTCCGGCGAGGATGAGTCCGATGGCGTAAGCCAGCACTTTGAGGACGATGACCCACCACGGGTCGTTGGTTTTCACGCCAGCCTCCTGTGCCTTCTCGGGGTCGGCCAGGATGGTTTCGATTTGCTGTTTGGAGAGTTTTACTTTCATACTTGTAAAGGTTAAAGGTTATTGGTTAAAGGTTAAAGACTTTGTGCACTTGTCTTTTCGTTTTCGTCAAGGTTATCGTTAAGGTTTTCGTTTTTGGTTTAGGTTTAAAGTTAGAGTTAAGTAGGAGTTAAGTAGGAGTTACGTAGGAGTTGGAAAATTGTCGTCGCGGCGGCACCTCTCGCGTTGAAATCCGATGCAAAGATACAACCGT
>CAJOQB010000061.1 GCA_905236405.1 uncultured Bacteroidales bacterium | reverse complement strand
GAGGGCGTGGTGGGGAAGTTGCCGTCGGGGGTGGCTTGTTCCTTCACGATGTTGACATTGGTGAAGCCCAGACGTTCGAGCATACGGGGGATGAGGGTGATGCCGGTGCCGTGGAGGGGTGTGTAGACAATCTTGAGGTCGTGGTGTTTCTTGATGAGCTCGGGATGGATGGAGTTCTGTTCGACTTTTGCCAGGAAAGCTTCGTCCACCTCGTTGCCGATGATTTCGATGTTGCTCTCGCATCCGGTCATCCGTACATCTTTGAGCTCTTTGATTTTGAGCACTTCGTCAATGACGTTGGTGTCGTGGGGTGCCGTCAGTTGGCAGCCGTCGTCCCAGTAGGCTTTGTAGCCGTTGTATTCTTTGGGGTTGTGGCTGGCGGTGACCATGACGCCTGTCTGGCAGCCGAAGTGGCGAACGGCGAACGACAGCTCGGGGGTGGGACGGAGGTCTTCGAAGAGATAGACATGGAAGCCGTTGGCGGCCAACACATGGGCGGTGATTTCGGCAAACTCGCGGCTGTGGTTGCGGCTGTCGTGCGAGACGGCGGCTTTCAGCGGGTTGGCCTGGGGGAAACAGTTCTTGACGTAGTTGGCCAATCCCTGGGTGGCCATCGCCACGGTGTATTTGTTCATGCGGTTGGTGCCGATGCCCATGATGCCGCGGAGGCCACCGGTGCCGAACTCGAGGTTGCGGTAGAAGCTCTCGTTGAGTTCTGCGGGGTTGTTCTCCATCATGTCGCGTATGGCTTGCTTGGTCTCTTCGTCGTAGGCACCGTCGAGCCATGCCTGTGCATTGGCCAGTGCTTGTTTGTCGATTGCTGTGGTCATAAGGTTTGTCCTCTCTGTTTAGGGTTAATGTATTATTGTTGTTTCACTATTCGGGCGGTACGTCCTTGGCTGACATAGAGGTAGACTCCTGCGGGGAGCGGGCGTAGGTCGATGGTGTTGGCTCCGAGGTCGACCGTCAGCACACGGTGGCCATAGATGTCGAGTAGGAATCCGCCGTCGCTCGGTTCGATAAACACCACGTCGCGAGTGGGGTTGGGATATACCGTCAAGGTGCGGTCGCCAAGTGTGGGCTGCTCTATCGACTGGTGGTGGTTAGGTGCGGAGGCTGCCTCGTAGATGTAGCTGATAAGGGCAGGGCCCTCGAAGGACCAGTAGTTGTCGAGTCGGTCGGTGCTGAGGGTCTTGTCTGTGGAGAGCTCCATGGTCATCTCGAGACAGTTGTGGTAGTAGTTCACATAGTCCTGTCGTCCGTTGGGGATGACATACCAGTCGCCGCCGGCGATGTAGCCTTGATTGTTCACGTCATGGAAATGGCTGTTCGTGTGGTTGCGAACGGTGTCCATGAAGCGTTGGCACACGGTGACCCACCAGTCGTACTGGGGATGACGCTGTTGCGACGAGGTGTAGCTGTCCCAAGGGAAGTTCAGCACTTCGCTGCCGCCGTGCAGGTTGGCGCTCATCACGAAGCTGTGGTTCGACAGGTAGTCAATCATATAGGTGTTCTCCTGTTGCTGGGCGTTCAGGGGGTCGGTGCCGAAGGGGTCGGGGTAGTTGCGGTTGAGGTCTACCCAGTTGGCGTTGTATCGCTGCGACCCTTGCACGGTGTGGTTGCCGCGGTAATAGGTGCCGTCGGGGTTGGACAGAGGATTGATGTATATCTCGTTCTCGTCAATCAAACGGGTGATGTATTCGTTGTTGCCATAGCCTTTGAGCAGCGTGTCGATGAGGCGGAGCATCAGATAGAAGCCAGTCACTTCGTCGCCGTGCATGGTCGAGGAGTAGAAGAACTGAGGACGGTAAAGATCGGTTAACGAGCCAGAGGTGATGTGGGCACAAAGAATCAGTCTGTTGTTGATCGAGTAGCCGATGGTGTCGAGTAGGCAATGGGTGGGATGGTCGGCGGCAAACTGCTGCATCATGGCCACATAGGTGTCGTAGGTGGGGTAGCGGTTCCATTGGTACATCTCGGCTACCGTCGTCGCCATGTTGAGCACCTTGGGGGTGGGGAGCTGCACTCGCTCGTAGGAATAGCCAAGGGCTTCGAGCATCTGCAATTCCTCTTTGTTGGCATAGGCGGTGACGGTGGTGCCGTCGACGCGGTCGATGGAGACGGCACGCGACACCTGTGGCAGCTCGCTGCGGTCGTTGATGGAGAAACGGATGCATTCCTGTGCCGTTGCCGTGAACGACAGGAGCAATGCTGTCAAAAGAAAGAGAAGGCTGTGTTTCATGATGGATTGGACGATTGGTTAGGGGAGACGGTGGCTTCTGCCATATCGCTGTGATGTTGTTTCTTTCGGAAGGTGAAGAAGTTGTTGGCAAAGAAGTTCCAGAGCATCACCACCAACGTGGCGCCCACCTTGGCACACCAGAAGTTGACGTCGGCGTTGTCGAAGGCAAAGAGGTGCTTCAGCAGGCTGAGGATAAGGGTATTCAAGCCTAATCCAACCAGCGAGACGGCAAAGAACTTCAGGTATTCCACCCCCACGTTCTTCTCTTGGCTACGCCATGTCCAGATGCGGTTGAGGATATAGTTGGTGGTGGCGGCCACGGTGAAGCCGATGGCGTTGGCCACCAAGTCGTACAGTCCCACCACGTCGCGGAAAAGCCATGTGATGGTGAAGTCGACGATGGTGCCGCTGACGCCCACAATGCCGAACTTGAGAAAACGGCGGAAGTAAGTATCAAAGAGTGATTGGATGCTCATCAGTCAGAGGGGAAAGCTGCTTAGAAGGTCTTGTCGGCTTCGGAGTGTTCGATGCCGGTCTTGCGGATACGCTGGGGGGTGTACTCGTTCTTGGGCTTGCTGATACGAGGGCCGGGTTTCTTCTCGCGGGGGATGTAACGCACGGTGCCGCTGCCGTTGACCTCGAGGCCATAGACCTTCTCGGTGTCGAGGTTCACCTTGATGTGCCAGTAGTGTCCGCAGCCCCCTTCGGTGAGGACGATGTCTTTGCCTAACTGGCTTTTCACATTGTCGTCCCACACAAAGTTGACCCATATCACACGGTAGCCGTGGATGTCGGTGAAGCCCACATACTGACGCTCGTATTTGTTCATGTGCTCTTCGATAAGGGGGCAACGGCCTTCTTGGTTCTCATGGAAACGGTTCAGATAGCCGATACGTTTCTGTATCAGTTTCTCGGCCATCACGATGTCTTCGTCGGTAGGGGTGTAGCGACCGTCTTGGCCCTCCACCGTCACATCGACGTCAAAGTCGCGGGGGAAAGCGTAGCCGTGATAGTTGTATCCGGTGATTTCGGCAAACTTCCATGTCTCTTCGGGGCTGATGAGCTCCTGCGCCACACCGGCGGTGGCAAATAAAACGGTAAATGTCAGAATTGTAGCGATTCTTTTCATCTTTACAACAGGGTTAGAAGGTGTGCAAAAGTACGTCTTTTTCGTCACCTGCACAAATATTGTTTAACGCCCTTAACGCAAAATATTTTAAAATAGTACATTAATATGAAAGAAAAATAAAAAATAGCCCTCTCTGCCTGTCGTTATAAAAAGTTTTTCTATATTTGCACTTCGGAACTCTTCCCGACCGAATCCCTTTGCGGCCAACACAAACGGCTGTCAAACAGTGGATTCATTGTTGTTTGTAATAATAATTAAACAGAATAATGCTATGAACAAATTCGTAACAGTACAGCAGGCTGCTGAGAAAATCCACGACGGCATGACCGTCATGGTTGGTGGTTTTTTGGGTGTTGGCAACCCCATTGCCCTTATCGACGCTCTCGTTGAAAAAGGGGTGAAAGACCTCACCATCATCTGTAACGATACCGCTTATCCCGAGGTGGGTGTCGGCAAACTCATCACCAACCATCAGGTGAAGAACCTCATCGCCACCCATATCGGTACCAACAACAACACCATCGACCAGATGAACGCTGGCGAGCTGCATGTTGAACTCAGCCCGCAGGGAACGCTGGCCGAACGTATCCGTGCCGCTGGCGCAGGCTTGGGTGGTGTGCTGACCCAGACAGGTCTTGGAACGGTAGTAGAGAATGGCAAGCAGAAAGTCACCGTCGATGGCAAGGAGTATCTCCTCGAGAAACCTGTCCATGCCGACGTGGCCATCATAGGCGCCAACATCTGCGACGAGACCGGCAACTTGGTGTACAAGGGCACTTCGCAGAACTTCTGCCCCCTGATGGCTACCGCTGCCGACACCGTCATCGTCGAGCCGCAGGAGATTGTCGCCGCTGGCGAGATCGCTCCCGAGAACGTCAAGACCCCTGGCATCTTTGTCGACTTCATCATCAAGAAATAATCCAATAAAAATAGCATCAATATGGCAGTTAAATCCATGCTCCGTTTGCGCATGAGCGCAAAAGACGCCCACTATGGCGGCAACCTTGTCGACGGTGCCCATATGCTCCATCTCTTTGGCGACGTGGCTACCGAGCTTCTCATTATCCAAGACGGTGACGAAGGTCTCTTCTGTGCCTATGACATGGTCGAGTTCAAGGCCCCTGTCTATGCAGGTGACTATATCGAAGCCTATGGCGAAATCACCCATGTGGGCAACACCTCCCGCAAGATGAGTTTCGAGGCTTACAAGGTCATCAAGACCCGTCCCGATATCAGCGACAGCGCCGCCGATGTGCTGGAAGAGAAGATTCTCGTGTGCCGTGCCACTGGCACCTGTGTCACTCCCAAACAGTGCCAGCGCAAGAACCAGTAAACAACAAAACGGTACTCTTATAATCGTCGCCCCGACTACCTTGCGGTAATCGGGGCGATTATGTTTATGTGGGTTATCGTTAGGGTAATGCCACTGCCAAGCAAACCAAAAGGGTCAGCAAAGAGACCACACCAGTAGAGGCAAATGCTGTTTTGTTCTTGTCAGAGAAACGACTGTTCTGGTCAAGAGGCATATTGCGTGCCCTGTCGGCTATGCCGCCTGTGCCGCACACTTTTGCATAGTCGGTTTGGTTGGTACACTTGCAGCCAATCACATTGACGTCGCACATGAAAGGAAGCCCGTCTTTGTCCCAACCCGACTTGTATTTGAGTTGTATTTCAGCACGGTCACCATTCACGTTTTGGTACAAAAAGGTGGAGTAGTTCCATATATCGTTCTGTAACGCTGTACTATAACCTGTTTGCTCGGAATAGGAGACTCCAGATACATAGATTTCGTTTCTCGTGTCGTTGGTTTCACCGACATTGTTGTAACCCTTGTCAGTCATATCGGCAGAGACTTCCTCGATGGTCTTGCTGAAAGTGGATGGAGAGGTGACCCACCGTTGAGTGGTGCAGCTGGTCAGGGTCAATGCTATGATGGCAATAGCCGTTGTATATTTCTTCTTCATGTTTTTCCTTTTTTTTTTTCAAACACAAAAGTACACCTTTTTGCGGAGGAAAAACCCGAAGAGGAAAACTATTTTTCTTTCGGACAAAGGAAAAACCACGAAAAAGAAGGATAAAGTATTGTAAATAAATAGCTCCTACTTCAACCGGTTTTCTATGAGCCGATGGGTGTATTGTTGCATAATGGCCTTGGCCAAGGGTGGAATAATGTTGTCGGTGAGGTGAAAGGAGGTTGTCTCGTTCTGCTGTGTCAGCTGGTAGGTGTCGTTGCCCAAGTAGGCGATGTGGAACGAGCCGTCGGGGTCGAAAAGGCTGTGGCCAAAGGCAAAGCAGGTGTCGGGCAAAGCCAGCAGGTCGACAAGGGTGGGGTAGAGGTCGGCGTGCTGCATGACACGCGAGCTGCGAAGTCCCGTTCCTTGTGGATTGGCCACCGACTCGGGCACCCACAGGGTGTGACGGGGCCAGTAGAGAATCATCGGCACCGCGAACTGCCCTATGCCACCTTTGTAATAGCTGTCCACCGGTTGCGACGCATGGTCGGCGGTGATGATGAACAGAGTGTTCTCAAACCAAGGCATCGTGCTGGCCGTGGCGAAGAAACGTTGCAAAGCCATGTCGGTATAGCCTACCGGCTCGATAATGGGTTGTGGCCCTTTGGGGAAACGCCCTTTGTACTGTGACGGAATGGTGTAGGGGTGGTGCGACGAGATGGTGTAGAGGGTGGCGAAGAAGGGTTGTCGCGAGGTGCGACCGATATGTCGAGCAACGAACTGCAGGAAAGGCTCGTCGAAGATGCCCCACGTGCCGTCGAAGTCGCCCTCGTTCGCCCCTTCGGTGTTGACTTCTGGATTGTTATACTCATCCATGCCGTAGTATTCGTCGATGCCGATACCACGGACATAGCTGTCGAAGTTCATCGAGCCGTTGTAGGCTCCGTGGTAGAAAGCGGTGGAGTAGCCATGACGGCGGAGTGCCAGCGGCAATGCGGTCACTTGGTTCTGGGCGTAAGGCGAAGTGATATAGGCCTCCTCCATCAGCGACGGGATTCCGCTGAGCAGCGACGGCACCGACTCGATGCTCCTCTTGCCGTTGGCAAACCCCTGCACCACGGTGGCATGTTGGCAGAGCGAATCTATGAAGGGGGTGTAGGAGGGGCCGCGGTTTTGGTTTAGGTAGCCCACATATTCCTCCCCGACACTCTCCAGGATAATCAGCACGATGTTGGGGCGGTTGGCACCGTCGATGGCTGTTCGCTTTCCGCCGTCGTCGGGTGTCCCAAGGCTTACAACCGAATCGAGCACAATCGGCAGGTGCCGAGGGGTGAAGCAGGCATCCAACTGAGCTTCGTCGTCAAAGAAGGTGACCGGTTGCAGATGACCCGTATGCCCTTTGCTCCGTATGATGCTGAACGGGCTGTTGAGCACCAAGGCGGTGTTGCCTGACGAGGCGTAGCGGTTGGCGTCGACTACACGCAACGGCTTGTGCTGGTTGATGAAACCGCCGCGTTGCAGGGTGATGTTGACGGCAGTCATCAGCACTATCGAGGCAATCCACCATCCTGTCTTGAAGGGGGCTGAGGGACGGTATTTCAGCAGTTGCGCCATCCACAGCAGCAACGCCAATAGGGCGAAATAGAGCAGGAAGTAGGCCCAGAAGTCGTGGAGAAATTGCACTATCAAGGCGCCCCATCCGCCGCTGAAGTTGGTGGAGGCATAGGAGAAGATGTCCCATGTCATGCGGCGGAATGTCCATCGGTAGTAGGAAGTGTCGATGACGTTGGCAGCCAGCATCAACCCCATGCTTGCCCCGTAGAGGCATCGCAGCACCGGCATCCCCCGTTTGCACACGCTCACTATCACCCCTGCCAGCAAGGTGGGCCACATGCAGAAAGCGACAATCGAAGCGGCAAACTTCATGTTGCCCCACACGATGCGTATCCCCTCGCCACGTTCGATGCTGAAGAGGTCGCGGTTCAGCAAGGCAAACGCTGCTTGGCTGACCAGCAGCACCAACCATGCGGTGGCGAAAAGCCACAGCATCAGCATCCACAGCCGTTCTGTTTCCCACTTGTGCTTTTGTTGAACGCCCATACTTTGTTACATCGTACCTACATCAGAGGCAGCGAAAAAGTGATAGATAGGGGAGTAAAACCTATTGACGGTTATTCAACTCTTTCACAGGGAAATTGAAATAAGTGTCGGGATAGGGCTCGTTGCGGAGGGTGAAGTGCCACCATTCGCAGTCGTAGGGCTTGAATCCGTGGTTCATCATGGCTGTACGCAGCAGCATACGGTTCCGGAACTGTTCGGCGGTGATGGTGTCGTTCTTGCGATACTGTTGT
>CAJOQB010000060.1 GCA_905236405.1 uncultured Bacteroidales bacterium | reverse complement strand
TTCCGATGGGGGTACCCATACCACCCACGTTGGCTGCCAAAGGAATGGAGAGAGCCATACCGATGCGTCCACGACCGTCAACAGGCATCTTGGCCAGCACAGGAGTCATGATGGCCAGCATCATGGCAGCGGTGGCGGTGTTGCTCATGAACATCGACAACAAGGCAGTAATAACAATGAAACCGAGCATCACCATTGGCGGCTTGCTACCAAAAGGTTTCATCATCACCTTGGCCAAAGCAGCGTCGAATTTGTATTTCGATGCAGTGATTGCCAACACAAATCCACCCATGAAGAGCATCACGGTGGGGTCAGCGAAAGCGGCCATGATGGCCTTGTAACTGATAGCGTTCTCGGGAGTGACACCACCAGGACGGAAGAAAACAAGCATACTGTCGCTTGTTGCCACCAACATGAGAACCATGATAAGTACAGAGGTGGTCCAAATAGGTGCCGCCTCGGTAATCCACATGCAGGCAGCAAAGATAAAGATAGCAATGACACGCTGTTCCACGACTGTCAGGCCCTCGATACCGAACCATTCGCCGGGAATCACCCATGCGAAGAGCGTTAACGCAACACTGATAATCCAACCAATGATTTGCTTGGTGCTCATTCCTTTTTTGACAACATTCTCTGTCATTTTTTCGAGTTTTTAAACCGTTTTTAGTATTGTTATTATTTCTTTAAACACAATTATTCAAACGTTTGCAGCGATACTCGCGTCTGAAAACAATCGCCAAAGATACACATTTATTTAAATGCATGGAAAAATGTTTGAACGATGGACAAAAGGCTACACCATCTGTTCGATATTCCACACAAAAGCACGGACACCCACCTCGGGATTGCGGAGGTCGAGACGACGGACGTTGGCCAAAAGCTCATCCACCTTGTCATCTTCGACAACGGTCATTACGGCATTGTTCATCTCGGGCCATGTGTGAGTGCCACGGTGAGGCGTTCCATCCTTTGAGCCGCGTCCTTGCACATTCTCCCAAAAGGAGAAACCACGGATGTCCATCTGGTCGAGCAGATACTCAATACGTTCGGTATTAGCTTGGTTGAATATGATCATTACAGATTTCATAGGAAGAATGGCGTTTATTGGTTATCAGTATTATTATCTGTTGGTTGTTGTTGCGAAGAGAAACGGTCGTCGTTCAGGTCGATGTCCATGAAGACAAAGTTCTTTCTTATCTTCTCCAGTTTCTCTTGATCGCCGTGTCGTTCGAAGATGGCATAGAGCACGGGGACGACGATAAGGGTGACAAGGGTGGATATCAGCAGACCGCCGATGACGACCACACCGAGGGTGTTCCACATCTCGCTACCCTCACTACGGCTGGCAGCCATAGGTATCATACCCAAGATGGTGGTGAAAGCGGTCATCATGACAGGACGCAGACGACTTTGCCCAGACATGGCGATGGCCTCGTTGAGAGGAACACCACGTTCACGCATAAGGTTGATGTAGTCGACCAGCACAATACCATTCTTGACCACGATACCTATAAGCAGCACCACGCCCAAGGTACCCACCATATCAAGGTTGGTATGACAGATAAGCAAGGCCATGATAGAGCCCGAGATAGCGAAGGGGATGGAGAACATGATAATGAACGGCTTGGAGAAGGATTCGAACTGCGAAGCCATCACAATATACACTAAAAGTATAATAAGCAATGCCAACGTCACCATATCCTTGTTCATATCTTGCTGGTCTTTGAAGTTACCGGCGATGTCAACATGGATATCTTGCACGGGTCCTATGTCGTCAATCTGTTGCTGGATGCCAGCTGCCACATCGGCCAACGAAGAGCCAAAGGGAGTGACGCTGACGGAGAGATAACGCTGACGGTTCTTGCGTTCGATGGTGGGCGGACACCAGTACTCTTCGATGGTGGCCAACTCTTTGAGTTTTATCATCTGTCCAGTAGCCGACGGAAGCGATATTTCCTCGATAGCACTAATGCTGTTACGATACTCTTCTTTGAGACGTACAACGATGTTATACTCTTGACCGTCTTCTTTGAGATAGCCTGCCGACATACCGTAGACACGATCACGGACATAGAGAGCTGCCGTAGTAGAGTTCATACCGTGACGAGCCAGTTTCTCCTTGTCGAAAGTGATTTTCAACTCGGCACGATCCTCGTCACGACTGATACGGACATTACGAGCCCCATTCACATTCTCTTCGATACGCCGTTTCAAATCGTTGGCGTAGTAGGTTGTATTGTCGAAGTCGTAGCCATAAATCTCCACCGAGATATTGTTACCGCCACCGCCGCCCATACCACTGGCTGTGCTGACCTGATAGTTGACAATCTCAGGATAGTCAGCCAGACGTTTACGCATAATCTCTGCCATCTCGAAGATGGTCTGCTTGCGTTCAAACTTCTTGGTGGTACGTACCGATATCTCTATCTTGTTGTTGGTGGTGTTGCCGAAGAGAGCCGCGAAGCCAGCATCGTCATTGGAACCAGCCGAGGTGGAGACCACTTTGACATCAGGTATCAACTCGTAGATGTCGTCTTCGATGGCACGAGCCGTCTTGAGCGTCTCCTCGATACGGGTACCACGCTGAAGCTCGATAGTAAGACTCATACGACCGTTGTCCTGCTCTTTCATAAAGTCCATACCCACCTTGCCAGTCATCATGGGGATAAGGGAGACCACGAAGAAGGCAAGAGCCAACAGCAACACAACCAGTTTGTGCCCCTGAAGGCACCAAGTCAGGATGCGGGCATAACCGTTTTCAATCTTATCGAAGAACTTGCCAAAAGTGTTGGCGTGGCTGAAACGTTTGGCTTTGTGGCGCTCCTCATAAGCCTGCTGCTGCTGCTTGTCGACAAAGAACATCTTGCCCTTGAGCAGTTTGGATGCCAGCATAGGGATGAGGGTGATGGCTGTGGTCGTGGAAACACAAACCACGATGGTGATAATCCAACCCAACTCTTTGAACATCACACCCGCCATACCAGGCAACATAGTGAGGGGCACAAATACGGCCACCAATACCAAGGTAGTGGCGATAACAGAGGTCCACACCTCGTTAGTGGCATAGATGGCTGCCTCTCGCGGGTTCTCCCCTCGCTCGATATGTTTGGTGATGTTCTCCAACACCACAATGGCATCGTCGACCACCATACCGATGGCCACCGTCAACGAAGCCATAGAGATGATGTTGAGCGAGCTGTCCGCTACAAGAAGGTAGATAAACGATGTGATGAGAGAGATGGGGATGGTGAGACCGATGATGATGGTGGAACGCCAGTCGCCCAAGAAGATGAATACAACGAGGATAACGAAAAGCAATGCATAGAAGATGGATTCGGTAAGGCCGCTGATGGCATTCTGGATGTCAGTGGAGCCGTCACGAATCTCATAGATGTCGATGTCGGGAGGCAACGTCTTTTTGATACGTTCCATCTCGCTTTTCACCTGCTTGGCGATATTGACGGTGTTGGCGCCTGTCTGCTTGGCAATGGTCAGTCGAGCACCATCCAACCCGTTGATTTTCTCATCGAGGGCGAGGTCTTTGATGGTATCGCGAACGGTAGCCAAGTCGCGTACAAAGATAGGTTTGCCAGCCACCGAAGCCACCACGATGTTGCTGATTTCGCTGCTTTCCACAAACTCGCCTTTGACACGCATCTGGTATTGCTCCTTGCCCATCTTGACGGTGCCGCTGGCCAAGTCGCTATTGTTGGCGCTGATAGCGTTGCCCACCACCTCGACAGAGAGGCCATAGGCGTCGAGTTGTTTGGCGTCGAGGTCGATATAGATATAACGCTCCGGAGCACCGCTGACACCGATGTTGCCGATACCGTCAATACGGTTCAACTCATTGACAACGTTGTCTTCGAGGATGCGGTCAAGTCCCGAATAGCTCTCCTTGGCCGTGAAACCATAGACAAGGATGGGCATTGCACTACTGTTGAGTTTGAGGATAGTGGGACGGCTGACACCATCGGGGAGGTTGTCGTAGAGCAAGTCGACATAGGAACGGATGTCGTTCAACGCCTCGTCGAGGTCAGAGCCCCATTCAAACTCCATAGTGACGACCGAAAGGTTGTCGCGAGAGTTGGAGGTCAGGTTTTTCAACCCATCGACCGAGTTGAGCGAGTTCTCTATCAACTTGGTGACATTGGTCTCCAGCTCACTGGCATTGGCACCGGCATAGGTGGTCATCACCGTGATATAAGGAGGGTCCATCTCAGGCATCTGGTCGATGGGGAGACGGGAGAGCGAGAAGAGACCCAGCACGATGACAGCCACAAAGATAAGGGCTGTGGTGATAGGTTTCTCGATGGCGGTTTTGTATATACTCATAATTCTCTATTGAGTGTTATTGTTTACTATTTAATACATTATTGTTTCATGGTACCCAACGACATAAAGTCGGCAATGGCACCCTGTAGATAGGCTTTGGCGCGACGGAGCCGCGTATCGGAGGGAGTGGGTGTATCGGTCAACACCTTTCCTCCTCCCAAATCGTAGACGGTGGCTCCTGTGCTGTCGACGAACGCCACACCACCGGCATAGGAATGTATGGCAAAAGGATAGACATAGCCGCTGCCCAACACATTGCGACTGAAACGGAACTCGTCGGCAGGAAGATGCATCGCAGCGAGCAACGAGGATGCCAAATCGCTTTGGTTGCAAAGGGCATTGACGTGAATCGGTTCCTTGACAGCGCCACCCACCCAGAGCAAGGGGATGTGATGTTTGGCAGGATTGGCCTCGGTGATATTCTCGGGATAGGTGACACCGTGGTCAGCCACAAAGACAAGCAACAGGTTGTCCCACGCAGGGGTGTTTCGCAAGGTATTGACAAACGCACCCACACAGCTATCGGTATAAGCCATACTGTTGGCTTTGGGATTGCTGTCGACACGATGGTATGGTACCTCCCACGGCTCGTGACTGCTCAACGTCAAGCAGGTGATGAAGAAAGGTGACGATTGCTGCGACTGTCGGATAATCTGACGGGCAAGGGTGTCGAGCACGATATGGTCTTGCACACCCCACGCATGGGTCTTGCGAACCGAGGCAGGGAAATAGCTGTCGCCCATCACATCGTCGTATTTCGAGGAGAGCAGATAGCTCTTCATGTTGGTGAAGTTGATGTCGCCTCCATAAAGGAAACTGCTACGGTACCCCACCCTTCCCAAAGCGGAAGCCAACGAAGGAAGGCAGCGACTCTTCTGCGGCATCTTCATCACACTCAACGACGGGAAAGCAGGATAGCCGCTGAGGATGCTCACCGTACCGCGGTCGGTACGGAAACTGTTGGCATAACAGTTGTCGAAACATACGCCCTCTTGGAACAACGCATTGATACAAGGAGCCACCTCTTTCTCGCCGCCAAGTGCCTCGATAAACTGTGCCGAGAAACCCTCGAGCAGCACCAGCACGATATTGGGGCGGTCGGAGCGAAGCACCTGATTTGAAGAGGTGTCCGCCACCGTATTCATCTGCAACTCGGCAAAGAGCGCGTCTGTTTCAGCATCGTCGAAGAAACGATACTCCTTGGAGAAGTCTTTCAACTTGGACAGAGAATAGAAGAAATTGAAGACGGGATTGACAGCAGCATGGTTGAGAAACTGATTGTCGGAATAGTAGACACGACCGATATTCATGGTCGACTTGCCCACGCCACCTCGCATAAAGAGGAAGATGACACCACCCGCCAGCACGAGCAGCAGCGTCTGCAACGCCCTCTTCCCCACCCCATCGGGTGTGGCAGGATGTTGTTCGTCAGCTTTTGTCAGCGGTTTTGCCGACCATCGAAGCAGGAAGAAGAGCAAGCCTGCGAGCAGCAGCACTATCAACAACGCACCGACGACAAAGCCCGTCGACACACTCGCCAACGCTTCTTTGGGCGAGTCGAGATAGTTGAGCACCGTTGCATCCAACTTGAAATCCCAGAAACCATACAACACGCTGTCGGCACAAAGACCCAACACAATCAGCAACGACGTGAGGGCGAAGTATATCGACAGGATGACTCGCAGCGTCTTACGCCCCATCCGAAGCCAGCAACCCAACAAGAGCAGCAGCAAGGGGACGATCATGAAATAGCCGGCGGTGGCCAAATCGAGCGGCAACCCGTGCCACAAGACACCAAGCACGTCGGCAAACGCCACCCCTTCGGGAGGCGCGTTGAGCAGCATGAAACAAGGCTTGGCGACAAGGAATGCCGCCACATAACAAAGATACGTTCTTAGCAGAAAAAGAAACGATTTGCCTTTCACCGCCTACTGTACAATGTCCAACACACTACCGTCAACCAGACGAGCCTGACCCGTCACCACCAGCTCGTCGCCCTCTTTGAGGTCACCGGCTTTGACAGGCATAATCTCAATCTTGTCGTCGTAACGCTGACCCAGCGTCACCGTCACACGGCGAGCCACACCGTCATCGTTGACAAACACATAGCGCTCGTTGCTGCCCGTCAGTTTCAACACCGACTGGTAGGGTACCACGATGGCGTCCACCTCGCCCAAAGCCAGCGTCGTTTTGACATACATACCCGGACGAATCTTCTCGCCGCTGTTGGGGATGTTCAGCTTGGCTTGGAAGGTGTGGGTCGAAGGGTCGACGGTGGGATAGACAATCTCGATGGTGGCAGGGAACGTGCGTTCGGGATAGATGTCGCTGACCACATCGACGTGCATTCCCTGACGCACCAAGGGGAAGTAGCTCTCGGGGATGCTGATGATGGCTTTCAGACGCGAAATCTGCGTCAGCGACAGGATGGGAGTGCCGGCATACATCTCGCCGTCCTCGTAGTTTTTGGCCGAGATAACGCCGCTGATGGGCGCCTTGAAGAACGTGTTCTCCTCCAAGAAACGGACACTCTCCACCAGTTGGTCGTAGCCGGCCTTCGTCTGGTCGTAGACCTGTTGCGAGACATTGCCCGACTCCTTCAACGCCGCCACACGCTCAAACTCCGTCTTGGTGCTGTTGAGGTTGATTTTGGTGGTGTTCAACTGGTTTTGATCCATACGCACCAACAGTTGCCCCTTGGCCACACGCGAACCCACCTGCACATAGATATGCTCGATATGGCCCGTCAACGAGGGGGCGATGTTGACCGTCTCGTAACCCTCGAGGGTGGCCGACAGTTCAAGATTCTTGGCAATCCGTTGTTTCTCCAGTTTCTGCACCTGCACCTTCTCGGGTGCTTTGGCCGTCTCGGGGCCTTGTTTGGTGTCCTTCTTCTTTCCGCCGCAGGCGACCAAGCAACCCACGGTCAACGCCACAAAGGCAAAACGAAAAATATGTTTCATCTATTGATAAATGTTTTCTGTGATTGGTTATTTGTTCAACAGTTCCTCAAGTTCTATCTGTGCCTGGATGACACTCATCACCGCTTGGATGTAGTTGCTTTGAGCCGACAGCAGTTCGGTGCTGGCGTTGGTCACCTCGAGGCTCGACGCACGACCGTATTTGTATTTCTCGGCGGTGTTGTTGAACACCCGTTGCGACACCTCGAGGTTGGCATCCTGTATGCGGTAGTCGTCCAAAGCGGTGACCAGATTGTAGCACAACTGTTTGTGTTGCACCTTCAGCGCGTCGACAGCCTGCTGTTGGCTGTTGAGGGTCTTCTCGTGGTCAATCTTGGCCTCCCTGACCTTGGCCATACGGGAGCCCGACTGGAAGATGTTCCAACTCAGCTGCACACCCACCATGTTGGGCGGCGTCATGTTCATGCCCGCCTCTTTGCCGAAATAGGTCTTGCTGCTGTACTGGTGGAAGATAGCCACCGTGGGGCTGTAGTTCATCCAAGCCATCATGATTTGCTGCTGCGACAGCTCCTCGCTTTTCTTCAGCAGCTGGTAGTTGTAGTTGCGGTTGATGTCGAAATTCTCGCTGACCAAAGCCCCTGCGTCGTCGATGCTCACCAACTGGTTGAGGGGAGTCGTCAACTCGACCTTGCCGTCAAAGGGCACACCCAATTGCAACGAGAGGCTGTTGTAGAGCATCTGCAGCGAACGACGAGCGCTGTTGATACTGTTGCGGAGGGTGGCCACCTGCACCGACAGCTTGTCGGCATCGGTCTGTTCGGCAGCACCCACACGCACCGTCTCCTGTGTGCTCCGCTCCAACCGTTCCATATTGGCCAGATTCGAGTCGAGCAGCGTCACCGTGCGTTCCATCACCAAGATGGAGGTGTAGATGTTCTTCACCTGACTGCCCAACGTCTGCTCGTTCTGTTGCAGCGTCAGGTCGGCCATCTCCTGCGAGATACGGCTCATCACCAACGCCACAAACTGGGCGCCGTTGTACCCCAACGAGGTGGTGATGCCCAACGAGCCGCTCGGGTTCATCGGGATGCTGATGCCCTGCATAAACTCCATCTTGTAGCCGCACATGTTCTGATAGTCGAACGAAGCCGCCACCGTGGGCAGCAGGCTGGCGATGCTCTCCCAGCGAGCCAACTCGGCCTTGCGGACATCGAGCGAAGCGTTCTGCAGCGTGTAGTTGTGTTCGAGGGCAATCTGCTGCGCCTGTTCCAACGACAGCTGCATCGTGCCCTCCTGACTGCTGTTTTGCGCCCCCAAGCCCAAGGAGAGGGAGACAACGCCTGACAGCAGCACCAATTGTTTGATTATTCTCATCGAGTCAACAAAAATAAAAGTTCACGTTCCTTGCTATTTCTTTTCCGTGCCAGGGATAGGCATCACATTGCTCTTGGCCACCTTGATGCGGACACCCTGAGCCACCTCGAGGACGATATGTCCCGTCTCGTTGCTCACCACCTCACCGTGGATGCCGCCGGCGGTCATCACCTCGTCGCCCTTCTTCAAGCCGTCGCGATAGGCAGCGTCCTTTTTCCGCTGGTCGCTCTGCGGCTTTATCAGGAAGAAATACATCACCGCAATCATGGCGACAATCATGATGACGGTCTTCCAACCATTCGAAATGTCAATCAGTATCATATCTTTTTTTCAATTATTTGTTTCAAAAACAGGTTATCACACAGCCTCCTTCTTGATGCCCTTCTTGATGCACATCGAGAGGACGATGCTCACCACCAAGATGCCCAGGATGACCATCAGCGACACCATCGTGCCCACATGGATGCCGGCAAACTCGCCCAACAGCATCTTCGCACCGATGAATATCAGCAGCACACCCAAGCC
>CAJOQB010000059.1 GCA_905236405.1 uncultured Bacteroidales bacterium | reverse complement strand
TACAGCTACATCCGCCGCTGTCAGCCCCTGTTCAGCAAGCCCGGTGGGCGCAACTCTCGCTGGCAATTGGGCGACTGCTTTCTGCGCTTTTGGTTCCGCTTCATCCTGCGCAACCAGTCGCTTATCGAGATGGAACGCAACGACCTACTGTTCGAGATTGTGGAACGCAACTATGAGCAGTATTCAGGTCTTGTGCTCGAACAGTATTTCCGCCAGAAGTGGATGGAGGAAGAGCGAGTGACCCTGGTGGGCAACTACTGGGATCGCAAAGGATTGAACGAGATAGACATGATAGCCTTGAACGATATCGACAAGACGGCGGTAGTGGCCGAAATCAAGCGCCAGCGAAAAAAACTGAATCCAATAGAGCTGGCCAAGAAAGTGGCCACCCTCGACAAGAAACTGGCCAAATATTCAGTCCAACAGATTGGGTTGACGATGGAGGATATGTAGTGGACGAATCTTAGTGCAAAAAGAACGGGGCGACCTCGAACAGGCCGCCCCGTTTCGTATTAAAAGATTCGCGGTTACTTTGCTGTCGTCAGAAACATTTTTCAAATTACGCGGCAAAACCTATCCTTCTTGTTGCAGGAGAACCTATCTTTTCGTTGCAGCACAGCTCCTTAATGGTGTCCTGTGGGGTTTCTGAGTCCCCGTGGAGAGTGGAGTATCCCAGAATGGGAGTGGCGATATCGTCGGCAGCCACTACGACAAATCCTTTGGCACCGCTGACTTCAAAAAGGTAGAGGTGTTGGAACGTGGCGCGATGGCTTACCTCTTCGAGATTGGCGTTGCTGTTGGCTTGACGCTGCCAGAAATGCTCTGCAACTTTTTGTGCGGTGCCTTGGCTTATAAGCTTGGCTATGGCGGCAATGCCGATTGTTGCCAGTGCGAAAAAGAATAACAACTTTCTCATAATAACGGATTTTAATGCGATTGCAAAAGTACAAACATTTTTGATTGTAGAAGCAAAAAACAGACGTTATTTCTCCACTCTGTCTACACTGATTCTACACTGATTCTACACTGATCCTACACTGGGCTACACTGATACAGTGGAGGTATAGTGGAGATTGTGTTTAAAATCAATGGAATATATGTGGATATGTAATGAAGTGGTTTGATTAAGCCTCCTTTGAGGCAATATTAAGAAAAAGATGTAGACAGTTTGTCGTATGGAATAAGGTCTTACCTCCATTTGATGGTGATGTGGCAAGAAAAAGAATACAGGCATATTCCACAAAGTACTTTCTGTATAAAAAAGTGTGTTTTATTAAACTTTTTCTTGTGATTTGATAAAAAGATGTATCTTTGCATCGAAAAAGTTTATTATAATATACTTGTTATGGTATTGAGTGATATAGTAAAAGAGCGTCGGACACGGCTGAATATTATGCAGGCAGATTTGGCCGAAATGGCTGGTGTGAGCCTGTCCACGGTGAAAGATATTGAGCGCGGTAAGGGAAACCCTTCGTTGAAGACATTGGAGAAGATTCTCGAGGTGTTAGGTCTCGAAATTGTATGTAGAACAAGAGAAACTGTATAATGCAATAGCAGATGAGACAATTGGATGTCTATTGGAACGGCGTCAATGCTGGTACGCTGAGGGAATTGATGCCTGGCAAGGGCTATAGTTTTGTGTATGCACCATCGTACTTGATTGGAGACTTCCCTCATGTGTCGGTGACTCTGCCTAAAAGCAGTGAGGCATATGAGAGCGAACGATTGTTTCCTTTCTTTGCAAATATGCTGCCAGAGGGAACGTTACGCAGAGTGGTGTGTCGGGAACATCATATTGACGAAAACGACTTCTTCGGTATTCTGTATGCAATGGCAGATACGGATAACATAGGAGCAATTTCTTTAAAGAAAAACGGAGATGAAAGACCCTAATCCTCTTTTTGACAGTCGACGGGTGTCGATGTGTAGTACTGTGAGGGGTCGACGTTCAAGTACAAAGGTTCATACATGGAGATTGCCCGTTGTGTCCGTCGCTTTATCCCAGCGTGGATGAAAGAAATGGAACGTTTCTTCGAGTTGGTGGTGTTCAATTATATTTATGCCAATGGCGATGCTCATCTGAAGAACTTCTCCGTAATACTAATAGATGGAGACTATCAATTGTCACCAGCGTATGACCTGATGAACACAGCCCTGCATGTGCGTGACATGGACTTTGCACTCGAGGGAGGACTTTCGCCCGATATGCCTGGTAGCGACAGTTTTCTCCGTACAGGTCATCCGTGTAGGAAAGACTTTGAATGGTTTGGAAAAGAGGTCGGTCTTGTGGAAAGTCGTGTGAGAAGAATACTTGACAAGTATATGACAATGCCAGATGCTGTTCGGGAGCTGGTGGAACAAAGTTCCTTGCCCGAGAAGCTGAGACGGTCCTATCTCCGTATATCGAATGAACGGATAAGCCGATTTGTGAGAGAGTCACAGATTTGATACTAAAAAAACAGGGCTGTCGGAATCGGCAGCCCTGTTTGGATATAATACAACGTATGGGTTATTTCTTCACTAAACGGTAGGTGTCGCTGGCGATGACAAACTCTTCGTCGGTGGCGACGACCACAACGGCGACTTTCGAGTCGGGGGTGCTGAGGATGACATCCTCGCCCATGACGCCGTCGTTCTTTGTGAAGTCGACCTTGATGCCGAAGAAGTCCATGTCTTCGAGAATGGGACGACGCATGAACCATGCGTTTTCGCCTATGCCACCGGTGAAGAGGAGGAGGTCGCAACCATTCATGGCTGCCATATAGGCTCCGATATACTTCTTGACACGGTAGGCGAACATGTCGAAGGCATAGGTGGCACGCTCGTCGCCAGCATCGCGTCCGGCACGGATGTCACGCATATCCTGCTTGTCACCGCGGATACCCAGCAAGCCGCTCTTCTTGTTGAGGATGGTGGAGGTCTCTTTGAGAGAGAGGTTCTCTTTCTCCATCAGGTAGAGGAGCGCACCTGCATCGATGTCGCCGCAGCGGGAGCCCATGATAAGACCTTCGATGGGGGTCATGCCGAGCGAGGTGTCGACAGACTTTCCATGATCGATGGCGGCAATGGAGGCACCGCTGCCGAGGTGGCAGCTGATGATCTTAAGGTCGTTCCAGTCTTTGCCAATCATCTGTGCGGCTTTGGGGGCTACATAGCCGTGGCTGGTGCCGTGGAAACCATAACGACGGATGCGATATTTCTCGTAGTATTCGTAGGGGATGCCATAAAGGAATGCCTTGGGGGGCATGGTGTGGTGGAAAGCGGTGTCGAAGACGGCCACTTGTGGCACATCGGGCAACACCTCGCGCATGGCATTGATGCCAGCCAGGTTGCCGGGGATGTGGAGCGGGAAGACGTCGATGTACTCCTCAATCTTGCGAATCATTTCGTCGGTGACGATGCAGCTCTCGGTGAAGAACTCGCCGCCGTAAACCATACGGTTACCCACGGCGCTGATTTCCTTGAGGTCTTTGATGACGCCGATGTTGGGGTCGACAAGGGCTTTCAAGACGATGCGGACGCCGTCAGTATGGTTGGGGATGGGAAGTTGCTCGTAGTGCTTCTGCCCATTGAACTTGTGGGTGAACTCACCCATTGCCAAACCGATACGCTCCAAAAGACCCTTTGCTAAAACCTGTGCGTCGTTCTCCATGTCAATCAACTGGTATTTGATGGAGGAACTGCCACAATTGAGAACTAAAATTTTCATAATATACTTTTAATTTATTGATATTACCTATATTAAATTGTATTCCTTATATATAATCAGTGGTTCAAAGATACATAAAAAATCTTAATTGCAGCAAACATAAAATGTTAAACTTGATAAGCGTCTGAACAAAAGAATAATAGACAAGCAACAAAAAAGACGCTGCATCCTTTCTGGGGGAACAGCGTCTTTCGGTTTGGTGTATTGGTCATCCACCTACAGTCGGAAGGTGACGGGAATACGCACTTGGTAGCGGACGGGAATGCGGTCTTTGGTGGCGCAATGCCAACGTTGCATTCGCTTCACCGACTTCATGACCGCCTCGCCGCATCCGTCGCCGATGTCTTCCAAGATGGTCACGTTGGACAGTGAGCCGTCTTTTTCGACAATGGCGGTGACAACGACCTTGCCAGAGGTGTGATGTTTCCGTGCTTTGCGAGGATAACGGACCGACTGTGCCAGATAACCATACATGGCACGTTCTCCTCCAGGGTAGGAGGGAGGAACGATTTCGTTGTCTTCAGGCGTAAAAACCTTGTCTGGTGGGTCGGTGGGATTCGATCCGCCAGACATCTGAGCCGATGTTGGATGGACAAATGCCAGCAGCATCAGTGTCAGAAGGAATATGGATTTAGACAGTATGGTGTGTCGTGTTATTGTCATTTATTATTATTAGTGGTGTTAGTGACGGAAGTGGGTAGAGTTGTTGTTGGGTTGTTTTATTTGACAATGGTCATTTCTTCAATCAGGTTGCGTGCACCTGCAAACTTGTCGATGACAAAGAGCATGTAGCGAGCATCGAGGCAGATGCAACGCTGCAGGTTCTCTTCGAAGTCGATGTCGCCCGACATGGCTTCGCTATTACCGTCGAAGGCCAGGCCGATGAGGTTGCCCTCGGCATCCATGACGGGGCTGCCGCTGTTGCCACCGGTGATGTCGTTGGTGGTGATGAAACAGGTGGGCAGCTCGCCCTTGGCGTTGGCGTAACGGCCAAAGTCCTTGGCGGCATAGAGCTCTTTCAGGCGGGCGGGCACTTCAAACTCGCTGCTGTTGGGGTTCTCTTTCTCCATCACACCGGTGAGGGTGGTGTAGTAGCTGTAAGAGACGGCGTCGCGGGGATCGTAGGCTTTCACGTTGCCGTAGGTCAGACGGATGGTGGAGTTGGCGTCGGGACAGAGGAATTTCTTGCCTTCGTTCATCTGCAGGATGCCGTCGACAAAGTCGCGGATGCCACGTTCCAGATTGTCGGCACTCTCCTGAGGCACGTTGCTGTTGACCTCGATGTAAGCCTCGTAGATGGCTTCGCCAACTTGATAGACTGGGTCTTTGGCGATGGCTTTGACGTTGGGTTTCTGCATAAACTTGTCAAAGGTCTCTTTGTTGCGGAAGATGGAGTGGTCGACCAAGTCGTTGGCATACTTGTTCCAGTCGCCTTTGTATTTCTTGTAGGCGTTGGTGAGGAACTGGGGGCAGAAACGAGGATCGATGTTGTCGAAGGTGTAGGCATACATGGCGGCGATGAGTTTCTTCTCGGTAGCCTCGTCGTAGTCTTTGTAGAAGGTGGCCATGATGGTCTTGAATTGGTTGTAGAGCTGGTCACGCTGGTCGGGGTCGTCACCGTAGCGTTCGGCAATGGCGATGAGGTTGCGTCCGGTGCGATATCCACGCCAAGCCAACTCGGGACCGGTGAGGAGGCCCTCAACGAGGTACTGGCTGGCTTCTTGATAGATGGCACGGTCGGCATAGCCTTGTTTGATACGGTTCAAAGCCTGACCGTATTTGGCGTCTTTGCCGCGAGCCCAATTGGTGTAGTCTTTCTCGATGTCGCGTTTCACCTGCATGGTGTTGAGTTTCTTGAGGGCGATGTTGGCCTCGTGGGCGTTCTTCCAGTAGTTGGAGCAGGAGGCATATTTGGAGGCGTATTTGATGCGGGTCTCTTGGCTGGCAGCCATCTGCTCGCGAAGCACGTTGATTTTCACGGTGCGGATTTCGTAGACCAGTTTGTTGGTGATGTTCATGGTCTCTTCCAAGCCGTAGCTGGTGATGAAGCGGTCGGTGGTGCCGGGGAATCCCATAACCATAGCGAAGTCGCCGTCCTGGATGCCCTTGATGCTCACGGGGAGGTGATGCTTGGGACGCAGGGGGACGTTGTTCTCGCTATAGGGTGCGGGGCTGCCATCGGGAGCGGTATAGATACGGAAGAGGGAGAAGTCGCAAGTGTGACGGGGCCACATCCAGTTGTCGGTGTCGCCGCCGAATTTGCCCATGCTTGAAGGAGGAGCGCCCACCAGACGGACGTCCTTGTAGATGAGGTGAACGAAGAGGAAGAACTGGTTGCCGTTGAACATGGAACGTACCGAAGCGTCGTACTTGTCGCCGTCTTTCTCTTTGGCTTTCTTGGCAATCTTGTCGCTGATTTCGCTGATGGCTTTCTCACGGTCGGCCTCGCTCATGTCGTCGCTGAGGACGGCTTTCACCTGCTCGGTGACATCCTCGATGCGAACCAGCACCGAAGCGGTCAGACCCGGATTGGGCAGCTCTTGGTCTTTGCTGTAGGCCCAGAAACCGTCACGCAGATAGTCGTGAGCCACGGTGGAGTGCTCTTGCAGTTTGCCGTAGCCGCAGTGGTGGTTGGTGCTTATCAAACCTTGGTCGGAGATAATCTCGCCAGTGCAGAAGTGCCAGAAAGGCTGTCCGTCGTTACCCAGACCCACGATGGCGTCTTTGATGCAGTTTTGGTTGATGCTGTAGATGTCCTCAGGGGTCAGTTTGAAGCCTGCTTTCTGCATGTCGGCATAGTTCTTGCCGATGAGGTTGAGGAGCCACATGCCTTCGTCGGCACGTGCAATGCCAGGAAGCGTCAGCAGCATTCCGACGGCAATGACAAAAGTTCTAAATTTCATCTTCATATTATTAATATATTTATTCTTTATTTCTTTGTTATTCAATTAACAATATGTTGTTAGTACAGAACAGTCCAACATGCAAAGATAACAATCTTTTTTAATCTGCCAAGAATAAAACAGTCGTACAGCTATTTTTG
>CAJOQB010000058.1 GCA_905236405.1 uncultured Bacteroidales bacterium | reverse complement strand
TGATGGCCAGCGAGCTGACCGATTTGCCTGATCCCGATTCACCGACAATGCCCAGCGTTTGCCCTCGCCGCAGGGTGTAGGAAAGAGAGTGTACCACTCGCCGTGTTTTTTTTTCAACAAGAAAATCAACACTCAAGTCTTTTATCTCCAAAAGTTTATCGTTGCAATCCATATTCCGTGCATTAGCTTTTGAAATATCATAACGAAAAAAAACTCTTCTTATTTCCAATAATTGATGTAAATTTGCAAAATCTTTCATCTAGATATATTTATTAAACATAAATAAAAACTTAGAAATTATGACAAAGTCTGAAGAATTCATGGAAATGGAAGCCCGTTACGGTGCTCACAACTATCATCCGCTGCCCGTGGTACTGGCCAAAGGCGAAGGTCCTTTTGTTTGGGACTGCGAAGGCAAACGTTATTTCGACTTCCTTTCGGCCTATAGTGCTGTCAACCAAGGTCACTGCCATCCCAAGATTGTGAAGGCTATGTGCGACCAAGCCCACCAGCTGACGCTCAGCTCGCGTGCTTTCTATAACAATTGCCTTGGCGAGTGGGAGAAATATGTGACCGAGTATTTCGGCTACGAGAAGGTGCTGCCCATGAACAGCGGTGCAGAGGCTGACGAGACAGCCCTCAAGCTTGCCCGCCGTTGGGGTGTGGTGAAGAAAGGCATCAAGAACGACGAAGTGATGATTGTCTGCTGCGAAGGCAACTTCCATGGCCGTACCATCACCATCATCACCATGAGCAACGACCCTGAGTCGTATGCCAACTATGGTCCCATGACTCCTGGCTTCCTCCGCATTCCTTACAACGATCCCGACGCATTAGAGAAGATCCTCGAGCAGTATGGCGACAAGGTGGCCGGCTTCCTCGTCGAACCTATCCAGGGTGAGGCTGGTGTCTATGTCCCCGATGATGGCTATCTGAAGAAATGCTACGACATCTGCCACAAACACAACGTCCTCTTTATGGCTGACGAGGTGCAATGTGGTATCGCCCGTACCGGCAAGATGCTGGCTTGCGACCACGAAGGTGTCCGTCCCGACATCCTCATCCTCGGCAAGGCTCTGGGCGGTGGTGTGACTCCGGTGTCGGCTGTGTTGGCCGATGACGACATCATGCTCAACATCAAACCTGGCGAGCACGGCTCCACGTTCGGTGGCAACCCCATCGCTGCCAAGGTCAGTATTGCTGCTTTGCAGGTAATCAAAGAGGAACACCTCATGGAAAACGCTGAGCGTCTGGGCAAGATTTTCCGCGAGGAAATCATGAAGATTAACAGCTCTATGATTGAGAAGGTCCGCGGCAAAGGTCTCCTCAACGCTGTCATCATCCGTCCCAAGGACGGCAAAGAGGCTTGGGATGTCTGCCTGAAGATGCGTGACCTCGGTGTGTTGGCCAAACCGACCCACCAGCATATCATCCGTTTCGCTCCTCCTTTGGTCATCACCGAGGAGCAGTTGCGTGAGGCCATCGAGCTGATCAAACAAGCCATCCTTTCGTTCGAATAATCGACGTTTGGTAATCATGTGGGAAGTTGCCAACGTCCTGTTGGCAACTTCCTTTTTCTAACGGTTCGCATTGTGCGGACATAATATTAATAGGTATGAAAAGATTTATCCTTCCTCTTTTTTTGATACTGGCATTCTCTTCTGCCGTCATGGCTCAGGAAAAGAAAGAAAGCAAGGTTGTCAACCCTCGCAATACTGCCGAGGAGTCGCAACCTGAGACCAATCCACTGGTGTTGGAGCGTCTCGAAGAATGGCAGGACCTGAAGTTCGGTTTCATGGCTCATTGGGGTATGTACACACAATGGGGTGTTGTCGAATCGTGGAGCATCTGCAGTGAACCGTGGATTTCACGCAACGGTGCCAACTACATGGGCTATTTCCTCAGCTATCGGAACCTCAACACCACCTTCAATCCCACCCGTTTCGATGCCAAGCGTTGGGCCAAGGCGGCTGGTGATGCAGGTATGAAATACATGATTTTCACCACCAAGCATCACGATGGTTTCTGTATGTTCGATTCGAAATACACCAACTACACCATCGCTGACAAGAGTTGCGCCTACTCGAAACGGTTCCCTCACGACCCTACCAAGGAACTGGTTGATGCGTTCCGCGCCAAAGGTATGTGGACGGGTCTTTATTTCTCCAAACCCGACTGGCATCATGAGGATTACTGGGCTCCCGAATGGGCCACGCCCGACCGCAACGTCAACTACGACCCCGTCGAATATCCCGAGCGTTGGAACAACTTCTGTGAGTTCACTTACAATCAGATTTACGAGCTCACCCACAATTACGGCTATATCGACATCCTGTGGCTTGACGGTGGATGGGTACGTCCCCAGTGGAGCATCAACGACGAGTCGCGTCCTTGGCTGGGATGCAACGGCTATGTGCAGGATATCAACATGCCTCGCATCGCTCGTATGGCTCGCGAGAACAATCCCAACCTCTTGATTGTCGACCGTTCGGTGGGTGGCAAGTACGAAAACTACCGCACCCCTGAACAGCAGGTACCCGACACCTATCTCGACTATCCTTGGGAGACTTGCATGAGCATGGGCGACTCGTGGTCGTATGTGAAGGACGACAATTATAAAACCACCAATACGCTGATACATACGCTTGTCGATGTGGTGTCCAAGGGTGGCAACTTCCTTCTCAACGTGGGTCCCGATCAATATGGTGCCATCCCTGACACCGCTTTGTCGCGGATGCGTGAGATGGGCGATTGGCTCAAAACCAACGGCAAAGCCATCTACAGCACACGTGCTTGCTCGCCATATGTTAGCGGCAAATGGCGTTTCACTCAAAGCAAGGACCACAACACTATCTACGCCATCTATCTGCTCGACCAAGGCGAGGACATGCCCGAGGTGGTCACTCTGCCTACGCTCAACCGTGTGCCTACGGGTGCATCGGTGGTGGGTGGCGGCAGCGCCAAATTGAAGATAGCTGACAATGCGGTGCAAGTGTATGTGCACCCGAGCAAGAAAGCTCTTCACGCGGTGGCCATCGCTCTTACATTCGAAGAGAAAAAGTGATACATGAAACTGTCGAAATAAAAACAGCCTCCTCCGATTAGTCGGAAGAGGCTGTTACTTTTTAGTGTCTTATCGACAATGGTTGTTATTCGTCGCGGTCGGCTTTCTTTCCTGGGACAGCAATTGAGAAGCCAAAGGTCAACTTGGCAGCTTTGGCGTCGACAAGATAGATGTTGCTGATATAGTCGAGCATGAAGTAGGCCTGCAGCATTCTGAACAAGGAGATGGTGGCTCCCACGCTGGGGTTGAGCACTGTGGTACGATTGCCGTCGCTGACCAGCGTGTTACCGGCCATAACCTCCATCCAGTCGAAGACGTTGACGTTGGCCATGAGGGTGAAGTTCTGACGGAAGGTGGAGACAATCTCTTCGGTGGTGAGATTGTAGGAGTTGAGGCCACGGTCGAGTTCACCATGGAACACACCACCCACTTTCAGGAGGGGCAGAGGACGATAGAATGCGCTGAGGTTGATGCGGGTGGGAGTGGAGGTCCAGTAGCTCTCGCCTTCGACGATGGTGTAGTTGGTGAGGGCTGCGATGGAGTCGCTCAGTTGAGCCGAGAACGAGTTGTCAAGCGAACCGTTTTGGATAAGTCCATTCAAGTCGAGACCTTCGAAGGTGAAGCTGGCACCGTTGCCGTTCTCGGGCAAAAGGTTGACGACGTTCTGGTTCCAGTTGATGCGGGAACCGAGGTCAAGAACGCTGAAAGCGACATCGAGTTTGTCCCATTGCCAACGGGCACCCAAGTCGAAACCGACACAGTAGTTGGTAGGAGGCATACTGATGGGACCGCGGCTGATATGGCCTTCGGAGTCTTGACGAAGACCGACGATGCCGGCCATGCCCAACTGATAGTTGACGTCGGCGCGGATGGAGGAGAGGTCTTCGGCGGTGTAGATACGGGCACTGGTGTTGGTGGTGTGGATGTCGGCCAAACCGTCGAGGAGTTTCACTCGCACACCGGCAGTCAGTTCACCCAAGGGGAGGGTGAAGGTGTGTCCGATACCGAAGCCTGCTTCCATATAGGCGGTCACATGCATGATGTTGGGGTCGGTGATGTAGTACTCGTTGCCGGCACCAAGGTTGTTCATGTTACCTTCGTTGAGGAAGGTGAGCAGACCGGTGGGGGCATTGAGCGAGACATCGACCTTGGTCTGCAGCGACATGTCGATGAAGGTCTTGCCGAAGCGAATACCCATACCGGCAATGTAGACGTCGGGGTTGATGGCGAAGGTGTTGCCCTGCATCAACTGGTCGGTGATGTTGTTGATGTTGATGTTGGTCACCTGGTTGGCGGCATCGTATTGGAAGATGTCGCTATATGCCACGGGCATGGAGAGATCCAGCGTGACACCGGGCAGTGCCAGATAGAACGGTGTGTTGGGGAAGAAGGCTGGATTCATTACGTTGCCGTGGGGGAGAAGGTCGGAACTGAAGAGAAGGGTGCTGTTCTGAGCCTTGACCTGTACCGAGGCCATGCTGAACGTCAGGACGACGCTCAGGGATACAAATATATGTTTGATTGAATGTTTCATGGTGACGGTTTATTTGCTGATGATGACTGTGTCGAACGTAAGAGGAAGGGTGATGGTTAGGTTGGGGTGGATCATGGCGTAGATGCGGACGCTGAGCTCGTCGGTATCGAGGATGGACACGGCGGGCTGGTTCACATTGCCTGTCTGGTCGGGAGCTGTCGAGAGGCTGGTCTCAAGATGGATGTTCTTTGCTGTGGCAAGGGCGCGGAGCCGGTCGTTGGTGATGGGCACCTGGATGATGGATGTGGTGGGTGCCGAAGCGGTATAGCTGTTGGTGTTGCTATTGTAGGCGATGTTGGCTGCGTGCAACTTGCCCATGGCGTTCGTGATGAGGGTGGAGAGCACGTTGTCGCCCTCGTCGCGCAAGGTGGCTTCGATGTCTAACTGGAGGGGCATTCCGTTGACAAACTCGAACACGAGGTAGGAAGAGTCGACTTGCAACTGGTTGATGATGGAGTTCTCGTCGTTGTTCAACGCGATGTCGGAGCCATAGACGGCATTCTCGAAATAGATGGTCAGCGGCGAGTAGATGCGGATGTTGTTGTCGAGGTCGATGGTGCTGATGCCTAACGAGTCGTTGATGAACTCGGTGATGTCCGAAGCCCAGAAGCGCGTGCCGAAGTCGAGGGTGAATCGAGCGGAATAGCTGATGCGGTCGGGGTGGATGTTGAGGAACTGCGAGGCTTCGACGCTGTCGACGACCAACATGTGGTCGCCTGTCATCAGGTTGTTGACGGCGATGGAGTCGTACTGGATGGGTATCTCGTAGTATTGCCCCGTGGTGCTGTTGACGGCACGGATGACCAGGTTGTCGACATAGGCGAGGACGTCGTAGTTGGCGAGGAGGTCTTGTGTGCGGGGGGTGCCGTGTGCCAGGATGTCGGTGGTGAGGGTCATGTAGACCTGCTCGAGACGATAGTTGGCGGGCAGCATGTCAAGGTTGCTGAACATGTCGAAGTCGATGTAGCCGCTGCAGTCTTGACGGTAGACGACCGAGCTCTTGCTGCCGCGACGTCCTTTGGTGTTGTTGTTGCTGCTCTCGATATCGACGGTGATATGGAACGTAGTGTCGTAGCGAAGCACTGCCGAACCGGTGTTGGGGTCGAGGTCGACGATGCCGCCCATGGCGTCGAACATGCCGAGGATGTCGGCAAAGTTCATGCTGGCTTGTCCGATGGGGAGTCCCAGTTCGGGATTGAACGAACCCGTGATTTGCATCGGGTGGCGGAGCCCCTCGAAGTCTTTGAGGCCATCCTTCAGGCAGGAGGTGGCCAGCGGCACTATCGATACGAAGAGCAGTGCCAGGGTTATCTTGGTGGTGAGTTTTCTTTTCATTGTACTTTCAATTTATGGTATGTATGCAAGAAGGGTCGTTTAGAATGAGACGTCGTCAAGGATGCCTTCGATGTTCATGCGGCGACCGGTGATGTGACCAGTGATGACGACGGGGGTGAAGAGGTCGGTCATCTGGAAGTTGGCCAGATACATGGCGGCGGCATAGTCGCCGTTGTTGGCGGCAGTCTCTTTGTCGTGCAGGTAGTCAAGCTTCGAGCTGGTGATATGGTAGCCGGTGATGTTGGCCATGGTGCCGTTGAGGGTGCTGCCGTAGTCGGTGAAGCCGGCGACGGTGAAGGTGCCCGAGGTGGAGATGATGAACGACGAGTCGCTCATGACATAGACCAGTCGGTTGGTGTCGGTAATCAGCGAGAGGTCGACGCCGTACTCCCAGGCGCTGAGGTTCTCGAGCGTCAACGGTGCCAGGGGGTAGGTCTGGCAGGTGGTGTCGGAAACGTAAACCAGCAGGTAGGGGTAGTCCATCGTCACTTCGGCGGCGAGGTCGATGTCGGCGGAGAGCATCAGGATGCCGGTGCCGTTGGTGTCGGTGTAGACGTCGCAGGCGCAGGAGCGGAAGCTGGTCGAATCG
>CAJOQB010000057.1 GCA_905236405.1 uncultured Bacteroidales bacterium | reverse complement strand
GGAGAGATGGCAGAGCGGTCGATTGCGGCGGTCTTGAAAACCGTTGACCTGCGAGGGTCCGGGGGTTCGAATCCCTCTCTCTCCGCAAAAAACAAACGGCCTCGGGAAGGAGAAAGCTTGCTTTCGGATTCCCGAGGTCGTCTGTTTTTGCAAGGGCCTTCCTGGCGAAGGACCAGGGATGGACGCAGTCAATCCCTCTCCGCCCAAAGACGACAGTCGGAAAAACAGGATTTCACCAAGCGGTGGAGTCCTTTTTTTTGTTCGGGGAAAATATATCGTGCACGACATAAGTTGTATTTTCTGCTCTTCTTCAGCCCCTCGCTCCACCACCGGCATCAGCCAACCTTCAGGTGAGGTAATCCCCACCTCCTATAAACGTCATTGGCCTTGTTTTGTGCAGTTAATATACTGATAATCAATACCGTACGGTGATATAAAACACTTAAGTCGCTGTAATACAATAATAAAACCGCTCTACCTCTTACTCAAGTCTTACTCAACTCCTACTCATGTCCTACTCTTCCCTTACAAAAGTAAGACAAAAATAGGAGATGAATAGGGCATGAAAAGGTGGTGAAATGGGGTTGATTTGAGGTGTTTTTGATTATATCGTGCGCGACCTAATTAGGATATTGTAGGGCTGTGAGATGGGAGGTAGGGATGCTTGGATTACTGCCGCGGGCGGGGAGGAATGAGAGACTTCCAGAGGCTGAAAAAATGTTAAAATTGCATTAATAGATAAAAAGTTTTTTCTAAAACCAGAAAAAATCGTATCTTTGCAAAATCTTGCTTAGTGTATATAGGCAAGGAATGATTTTGTAATATATTAAATATAAACAAGATAGTAATAATAGTATAAATAACTCGCACGCGCAGATAACGACAGAATAAACAAAGTAATCAAACAGACAAGATATCGAAAACAAAATGTACAATTCACCTAATATTAACCAACAAACAACAAACATTATGCAAAAGTTTCTACGACTTTTTGTGATGCTGGCGCTACTTTTTGTGCCATGCGTCACAATGGGACAGAACGCGCAGGTGAGCGAGTATGACTATTCGGTCAATACCGCCACCTACAGCACAGTGGCTGGTACAACAGGCGCAACAGCCTGGTCTGCCAGCAATCAGTCTGCCGGTTACGTGGATGTTGCGATGCCGTTTGCAATGTATTTTGGGGAAACCCAGATTACCGCAGGCAGTATGCTGCGTGTCCACAACGACGGTAGCGCCGAGTTCGTGAGTCTCACAGGCTCCCGGATTGCTCCGCTCTACCTTGACGGCGGCTACACCACGACGGCCAGCTCCGTCTACACCAAGAGCAGTGCTCAGCAGCTCGTGGTGGAGTGGCGCAAGGTCGTCAGTGGCACCAACAGCTACAGCTTCCAGCTGAAGCTCTACCCCACGGGCGACATTGAATTTTGCTATGGCCCCATGACCATCAGCAGCAGCATCAATGTCCTGGTGGGAATGATGTCGTCCGACGTGGATATCTTCCGCGTTGGCGGCTCCGATTGGAGCGACATCACACGCTACACCTCGGGTCTCACCACCCGCACTCTCTCTTCCAACAACTGCCCTGAATTCAACACTTCCACCAACCAGGGTTTGGTTTACACCTTCACCCAGCCTGCCTGCGTGAAGCCTAATACTTTGGCAGCCACCAGCACCGACGGTGGTGCCACCCTCTCTTGGGATTCCCGTTCCACCTCCTTCCAGATCAAGTACAGCACCAATGCCAACTTCGATCCTTTAACGGAAGGCACCCAGGTGACCTCCAACACTACCACCAAGACCCTCACCGGTCTCACCAACTTCACCACCTATTATTGGACGGTTCGCGCCGTTTGTGGCGGCACTCCCTCGGCTTGGGCCGAGAAGAGCAGCTTTATGCCCGGCACCATCGTCAACATGGGCGAACAGACCACGCTGACCACCTGTAGCGCTATGATCTATGACAACGGTGGTGCCGAGGATGTTTACGGCAACAGCGCCAATGACACCCTCGTCATCAATCCCGCTACCGCCGGCAAACGCATCCGCCTAACGGGTAGTTACAACACCGAGAGTGGTTGGGACTACCTCTACATCTTTGACGGTACCGACATCACCACAGCTCCACTGCTTGCCACTTTCCATGGCCAAGGCACTATCGACATCGCCGGTGACAATGGTCCTTTGACCCTAGTCTTCACCTCCGATGGCAGCGGCCAGTACGAAGGCTTCGCCGTTATGGCCACTTGCGAGAATATCCCCACCTGCCCCAATCCTGCCGCTCCTTCGGTCACCACTGAAGGTGTCGTCACTTGGACGGCTTCGAACAACGCTACCACCTATGACATTCTCTGGGGTCCCACCGGCTTCAATTCCGCCAGCGCGGGTACTGCCGTCAATGGCTTGACCACCCTTACCACTACCCTCACGGGCCTGGCCTCCACCACCACCTATGACGTCTACCTCCGCGCCCATTGCAGCGCTACCAGCGAGGTGACCGAGTGGATTGGCCCCGCCACCTTCACTACCCCCTGTATGGGTAGCTGCACCCATGTTATCGACATGGCCGACAGCTATGGCGACGGCTGGGAGGATCACACCCTCGACCTTTATGTGAACGGTACGCTTCAGGAGCAGATTACGCTCAGCAGCGGCGCTTCCGGAAGTCAGACCGTTTATCTCTGCCCGGGCACTTCGTTCTACTATGTTTGGCATTGGAACGGCGGCAGCCAGTATGGCGAGAATAGCTTCACCATCACCAACCACGACAACGAGGTGGTTGTCTCCATGCAGGAGTCAGATGTGAGCGACGGCATGATTGTCTACAGCGGTGTATCCTGCTTCACTCCGACCTGCCCCAATCCTGCTGCTCCCGCGGCCGATCCTGAAGGCATTATCACTTGGACTGCCAGCAACAACGCCACCGGCTATGACCTTATCTGGGGCGTTACCGGCTTCGACCCCGCTACTGAAGGTACGCTGGTCAGCAACCTGACTGGTACCTCCTATACCCTCACTGGCTGGGAGTCCAACACTGATTATGACGTGTATGTGCGCGCCCATTGCAGCGCCACCAACGAGACCAGCGAATGGTCGGGTGTCACCACCTTCACCACCGCCTGCGCTCCCTTGGCACTGCCATACAGCGAGGACTTCACTGACTACACTGTGACTTCTACCTATCCTTACTATGGTCCCGGTGTCATTCCCACCTGCTGGTTATACCTCTCCAACGGTACGAATACCGCTGAGACGTCAGGTTCCTCTGCCTACTTTGGCGGTGTGAAATATTCCACAGGAACCACCAGCTATGGCTCTATGGTAGCTTACGATAACTACTTGTGCATGCCTGTGTATGGTTGCGCTTCCAGTGCAAGTACAACCTACCAGAACTATAAGGCTGCCCGTGGAGATGTGAAGTATGCTATCTTCCCCAAGTTCACCACTGCATTGAGCAATGTGATGGTCTCCTTCAACTATAAATCGACGACCACCACTTATGCTACTCCGACGCTTTACTTGGGCTATATTGTCAATGACACCTCCGATTTCACTGCTCTTACATCGTTTACTCCTAATGCTGCTACGCAGACGGTTGACGGTTTGATTCTTGCTAATTATAGCAGCAGTATCCCCGCCGGTGCCCGTTTGGCATTCAAGTATGCCATGGGTCCCTGTACCTATAACTATGGTACAACAACTTATTGCGGTATCGACAATATTGTTGTCGAGGCGGTTCCCACCTGCTTCAAGCCGACTTGGAATGGTTCGCCCGTGGTTACCGCCACCGGTGCCACTTTGGAATGGACAGGTAACTCCACCTATAAGTATGAAGTGAAGGTTGGTCCTACCGGCTTCGACCCCGCCACCGAGGGCCGCAGCACCATCGTGACCACCAACAGCATCACCCTCGATTACCTCTATGTCACCACCAACTATGACGCCTACGTCCGCGGCATCTGCAGCGACGGCGACACCAGCGTATGGAGCAACGTTCAGAGCTTCAAAACCGGTTGCCAGAATGGCGGCGATGTTGAGCTGACATCAGGAACACAGGCTCAGAACAGCTATCTCCCATTGGACGATTACTATAAGTATTCTTATACACAGCAAATCATTACTGCTGAAGAAATGGGCGGTGCTAAAACACTGAGTAGTATTAAATTCAATTATGCCTATGCTACACCTATGTCTGCTGCCAAGAAAGTCAATGTCACAATTTATCTTGGACATACTACCAAGTCGGAGTTCGCTTCGACCACCGATTGGGTAGACGGCAGCACGTTGACTTCTGTTTATACTGGTGCGTTTGTCTGTTCTCAAGGCTGGAACGAGTTTGTCTTTGACACCCCGTTCGCATACAATGGCACAGATAACCTTGTTATTGCTATTGACGATAACTCGAATGGATACGATGGCAGTAGTTATAAATTTTATACCAGATCAACTGATACTTATAAGGCTTTGGCCTATCGTAACGATGGTACCAACCCTGATCCTCTGAATCCTCCCACGGCTAGCATTCGTCCGCTTTATCGCAGTGAGATGGTTTTCTCTATTCCCTGCGACAGCGGTGCTTGCAACGCTCCTTCTGTGGCCATCGCTCTCTCCGAGACCGAGTATGCCGCCACGCTGACCTTCACCGATGTCAACGGCGAGAGCAATCCCACCTACGGCCTCATCTGGGGTCCCCAGGGCTTTGATCCCGCCACTGCCGGTACTACCGTCAGCCCCATCAACGCCAATAACTACACCATTAGCGGTCTCACCCAGCTGACCAATTATGATGTCTATGTCTATGCTATCTGCTCCGGTGTGAACGGCCGCATGGTGCGCTACAGCTTCGCCACTCCGTTCATTCCCAACTGTAAGACCCCGATTATCGACGGTACTTACGGCGCCAGCAACATCGCCTACAACTCTGCCGATCTCACCTGGCGTCAGCCCGGCGATGTGCCGCAGACCTGGACGGTGCGTTATGCTGCCACCGACTTCAACCCCGCTACCGCCGCCGCCACTGACTACACCGAACTGACCG
This sequence comes from uncultured Bacteroidales bacterium, assembly GCA_905236405.1. Taxonomy (GTDB): domain Bacteria; phylum Bacteroidota; class Bacteroidia; order Bacteroidales; family P3; genus Colimorpha. The sequence goes on along the minus strand of CAJOQB010000057.1, from coordinate 3,342 downwards.
TTCAGGGTACTGCCGGTGCTGCTGCACAGCTCACGGGTCTTGTGGCCGGTACTACCTATTATGTATATGTCAAGGCTACCTGCGCCACCAGCCCGATGCTCGACGAGAGCCCCTGGAGCGATGTGTACAGCTTCGCTACTCCCACCTGCGTTGCCCCGACCAATGTCGTAGCCAGCGACGTGACCAACAGCACCGCTATGATTAGCTGGACCGAGGCAGGTGTTGCCACCGCCTGGACGCTGAAGTATGGCCCCGCCGGCTTTGATCCCGATATGGAGGGCACCGAGGTGGCTTGCACTGCCACCAACAGTGAACTCACTGGCCTGGATCCCTATGCCTACTACGATGTTTATGTGAAGGCCAACTGCACTGCCACCGACGAAAGCGGTTGGAGTGCCGTTGCCAGCTTCCGCACCAAGTGTCCTGATGGCGGCAGCGCTACCATTGGTGAAGCAGGTAACAGCAGCACTTATGGTCCTGCCCTGTATGGTAACTATGGTAACAGCTACTGCCAGCAGATTTATACCGCTGAAGAGTTAACTGCTGCTGGTCTGCAGGCTGGCGAAATTGAGGCCATTACCTTCACCTGGACAAACAATTCTTCCTATGCCAAGGAGTTTACCATCTATATGGGTCAGACCGAGCAGTCCTCCTTCGAGAGCACTACTGCATGGATACCTCTGAGTGAGCAGCAGCTGGTTTATGCCACCGCTCCTCACCCGCTGAACACCTCTGGCACTGTTGAGTATGCCCTCCAAAGCACCTTCGTTTGGGACGGTGTTAGCAACATCGTTGTCACCGACTTTATGAACCAGCCCAATGGTGTTTCTCAAAGCACTTCTGGTTTCTATTCGGTGAGCACCACCACCAGTCCCGTCTATCGCTGCATGTATCTGCGTAAGGACAGCAACCCCTACACCACCGAACAGGTGTCGGGTACTGCCAGCGGTCGCACTTATCTGCGTTCTGATATTACCTTCATCCGTCCTTGTAACACCAGCGTGACCTGCTTCGCTCCTGCAAGTGTAAGCACCAGCATCACTCCTGCCAACGTGGTGACTGTGAGCTGGACTCCTCGTACCGACCTGCGTCCCGTGGTGAACAACTACGAGCTGAAGTACGGTCTCGAGGGCTTCATTCCCGAAACCCAGGGTGTGCTTGTCCCCGCTCTTAATAATGTAAATACATATATTATTAATGCCGACCTGGCCGCCAATACCAACTATGACGTCTATGTCCGCACCGTCTGCGATGCCGACAACGACGACTATAGCAATTGGACCAAGGCCAGCTTCACCACCTATCCCACCTGCTGGGTCCCCGTCGACCTGACTGTCACCGGTACCACGCAGACCACCGCCACCCTCAGGTGGGCCAACGATTCGCTTGCCCCCACCGCTGCTACACGCTGGGAGGTCTGCTACGGTCCTGAAGGCTTTGGCAATCCCGAGTACTATGGCACCAAGGTGGAAACCACCAACAACACCGCCTTCGAGGTGACAGGTTTGAACCACACCAGAAAGTATGAGTTCTATGTCCGTGCCATCTGCAACGCCACCGACCATAGCGATTGGAGCGCTGTGGCTACCGGCACGACCCAGTGTGGCGTGTGGCAGTATGCCGACATGCCCCTCGTGGAGAACTTCGACGGCTACACTGGCAACACCAGCGGCACCGTGGCCAACCACGTGATGCCCAACTGCTGGAGCTACCTCAACGCTGGTACCAACAGCAGCTATATGGGTCTGCCCAGCATCTACAACGGAGCCTCTGCTTACTACAAGCACAGTACTCCCAACAGTTTGCGCTTCTATGCTCCCACTGCCACCACCAATGGTGACCAGATTGCTATCCTGCCCGAGTTCGGCTTCAACCTCGATACTCTCGAGATTAGTTTCTATGCCGCCTTCAACAATGTCAATTCTGTTCTTCAGGTTGGTGTGATGAGCGACCCGACCGATGCTTCGACCTTTGAGGTTGTTGAGAGTGTTCATGCCACCTCCACTAACACCCAGCTGCCCTTCGAGGTTTCCTTCAGCGAGTACACCGGCACTGGCCGTTATGTGGCCTTCAAGGTTGAGCACAGTACCTCTACGGCACAGTATATCTATATGGATGACCTGACCGTCAAGCTGCGCGAGAAGGTGAACACTCTGCCTGACAATGGCGGCACTGTGATTGCCTGCAACGAGTTCATCATGCCCGATACCACCAATGGTACCTACGCCGGCGGTCTCAACGCCACCTATGTGGTGCGTCCCGCCCAGGCCGGTTATGTGGCCCGCATCCAGGGCAACTATGACCTAGAGAACGGCTACGACTTCCTCAATGTCTACCGCGGCGCCGTCAACGCCAACAACCTCGTTGGCCGCTACACCGGTGCCGGTAGTATTGACTACATGACCAACAGCGAGCTCTGGCAAGACAGCGGTTATGTCACCCTCGTCTTCACGAGCGATGTCGACAACGCCTTCGCTAACACCGGCTTCAAGTTCCTCGTCACTTGCGAGCAGCCCAACGCCAACCCGACTCCCATCGAGGATGTTGTCGAAGTGAACGGCACCTACACTTGGACTGTCGGTAACGGTCAGACCTACACGAACCACTCCACCATGGAGGCCGCTCCCGACCTGACGGAAGACATCGTCTTCCCGGTGGTCAATGTGGCTGGTTACGACAGCGTCTATCGTCACCTCACCCTTACTGTCCATCCCACCTACGAGTTGAACTACGCCGCTACCATCTGCGAGCGTGACACGTTTGACTTCTATGGCCAGACCTACACCACTGCCGGTACCTACACCGTGCCTCTGCAGAGTGTCTACGGTGCCGACTCGGTGGGTGTCCTCGCCCTCACGGTCAACTCCGCTCCGTCTGCCTTTATACAATATAATAATAGGACTGTCACTTCGGTTGCCGACATGTGCGACAACTTCGACATGACGATCAACGCCCGTAGTAATGTTGATGGTGTCACCTTCCTGTGGGAAGACAGCAGCACCGTTGCCGCCCGTGTGGTCAACCCGCACGAGAGCAACACCTACAGTGTTGTGGCCATCAACCCGGCCACCGGTTGCACCAGCCTGCCCGCCATGGTTACTGTCACCACCACTCCGGTGCCTGCCCTGACCATCAGCGGCGACAGCGCCATCTGCTACGGCCAGAGCACCACTCTGACGCTGGCTGACGCCAACAACGTGCCCGCTACCTATCGTTGGAGCACCAATGCCACCACCGAAAGCATCACGGTGAACCCCACCACTACCACCACCTATACTGTCACTGCCACCAGCACCACCGGTGCCTGCGTTGCCACGGCTGAGTTCACCGTCACGGTGAATG
>CAJOQB010000056.1 GCA_905236405.1 uncultured Bacteroidales bacterium | reverse complement strand
GCGACCCCTCACGCAGCATAGCTGCGAGGTGCCAAACAGGCGGCTGCGTGACCCCAAAAACACGCCTGCGTGAACCCCTATATAAGGGTTTGATTATCAATGGTGGTTTTTTGAGGTTTTCGGCCTTTCTTCACTTTTTTGCCCTTTTTCGGCTGTTGTGCGGTGTCAAAAAGGGGGAGAACGACCGTGCGGCAGAAACGACGCTTTTTAACATTTCCAAAACAAAAACATCCCGCCGACAGGCATCTCCACGGAGGATCTCCTCGTTTCATTTTTCCCTCCCTTTGGCGAACATCCTACAATAATTCACTGCCGTCTGCGTTAACAAACAAATCATTTGGCCGACACTACCATGCAGCAAGAGAAAAACATCATCGAAATAAAGAACAAGAAAGCGGAATACCTATACTATCTTGTCGACGACTACACAGCCGGTATCGTTCTGACAGGCACGGAAATCAAATCCATTCGCGACGGCAAGGCCAACCTGGCCGACGCCTACTGTGTCTTTATCGGCAACGAACTCTTTGTACGCCAGATGCACATCAGCGAATACCGCTTCGGGACATGGCTCAACCACCCCGCCAAACGCGACAGAAAACTGCTGCTGACTCGCCGCGAACTGAAGAAGCTGCAAAACAAAATCAAGGAACGCGGCTACACCATCATCCCCACCCTCCTCTACATCGACCCCCGCGGCTACGCCAAGCTGAGCATCTCGCTGGCACGTGGCAAGAAGTTCTTCGACAAACGCGAGACCATCAAGGCCAAAGACAGCCGTCGCGACATGGAACGGCAACTGTCCCGTTAAGGTCTCGTCCACACAAACCTCGTCCTCAATACAATAAACAATGAATATCTTTAAGTTTGGAGGCGCCTCGGTCAACAGTGCCGACGCTGTTCGCAACATGTCGAACATCGTGGCCGCTCACAGAAAACAACCGCTGCTGATTGTCGTTTCGGCCATGGGCAAGACGACCAACGCTTTGGAGAGGCTTATCCCGGAAGCCGACACCAACGACGCGGAACGCCAATCGACATTCCAACAGCTGCAGGCTTACCACCACGACATCATCAAAGGGCTGTACGGGCCTTCGTCCGACAATGTCGTGACAGAAGCCTTGCGACAAGATGCCCATCGCCACACCTTGGGCAAGGTGGACAGCTTCTTCGAGCTGCTGTCCATGCGAATGGCCTCCCACCCCACCACCTACAACTTCGACTACGACCAGACGGTATCGTTGGGCGAGCTGATATCGACGACCATCATTTCGGACTATCTCAACTATCTTGGTATCAACAACCGATGGGTGGATGTCCGCGACATCATCCGCACCGACGCCAACTATCGCGAGGGCAATGTGGATTGGGACGCCACACGGCTGAACGCACAGAGTCGACTGCTGCCGCTGCTGCAAGCCGACAACGAGGGATTGGACCAGCCAGTGGTTGTCACCCAAGGATTTATCGGCGGCACGGTGGCACACACCACCACCACCTTGGGACGCGAGGGCTCCGACTATTCGGCGGCCATACTGAGCTACTGCCTGAACGCCGAGACGATGACCATATGGAAGGATGTGCCGGGATTCCTGAACGCCGACCCAAAGGTGTTCGACAACACCATCAAGATAGACCAAATGCCATACAACGAGGCTATTGAGCAAGCCTATTATGGCGCTTCGGTGATTCACCCCAAGACGGTGAAACCGCTACAGAACAAGGGCATCCAACTCTGCATCAAGTCGTTCAACGACCCATCACAAGAAGGTTCGGTCATCGGCCCCTTCAAGAGCATCCGTCCGCAATGCCCCCTCTATATCGTGAAACACGACCAGGTGTTGCTCTCCATCATGCCCAAAGACTTCTCTTTCATTGCCGAAGACAACCTGAAGACCATCTTCTCCGCTCTGGCCTCCCTCAATATCCGAGTGAACCTGATGCAAAACTCGGCGCTCAGCTTCTCCCTCTGTATCGACAACAACCCTGTGTTGCTAAAACAACTACAAGAACTGCTGTCCAAGAATTTCCTATTGCGATACAACGAACACCTCCAGCTAATCACCATCCGATACTACACCCAAGCCATCATCGACCAGATGGTGGCGGGAAGGAACATCTTGGTCCAACAACGCTCACGCACCACAGCCCAACTGGTTGTCATCCAATAGTCACACTATGCACATCCTGAGCAAAAGTCGGTTCATTCGCGGCCTGCAATGCGAGAAAGCGCTCTACTTGGAGACCTATCGCAAAGAGCTGGCGGTGGTCTCCATAGAGACCCGTGCCAAGTTTGCCCAGGGGCGTTCGTTCGAGAGGACGTTCAAGGACACTTTCCCCCAAGGCATCGACATCGACGAACAATTGGGCAGACAGGTGGACAAATATCCGGAACTGACAGCGCGGCTGTTGGAACAGACGGGGGACGTGGTGCTGTTCGAAGCCGGCTTCCTCTACCAAGGGGTGCTGGTGCTGGCCGATGTGGTACACAAACATGCCGACGGCAGCGTGGAGGTGATGGAGGTGAAGAACTCGTCGGTCGTCAAACCGGTGTTCCGCAACGACGTGTATGTGCAACACTATGTCATCAGCCATGCTATCAGCAATCTATGTGGCTTTAGCGTGGTATACCGCGGTGCCGACGATGAACACCCGTTCGCTTACCTCGACTTGATGGAGGAGGCGGAACAACACGCTGCCTTCATCGAAGAACAGATTCAACGCTTCACCTCGCTGTTGAACCGCAAACAAGAACCCGTTATCGCCATGGGCGACCAATGCAACCAACCCTACGAGTGTCCCTTCAAGGACTACTGCTCTCATCCTCAGCCTATACAGCTTTCACTCGATTTTGACAATTAAGAAACCTATCCTATGCAACAAGCAAAGATTCTTTATCCATCTCGTCTCTCTCCTCTGCCTCGACTGAACCGACTGCTGAAGAGTTCCCATTATGCCAACGCGAAATACGTCATCCTGCTCGACGAGAACACCTACACCCACTGTCTCCCCTACCTTGTCTCGAGGATGAGGGTGTTGGAAGAGGCTGAATTCCTCGTGGTGCCTGTGGGCGAGGAAGCCAAAAGCATCGAGATAGCGTCACAGCTGTGGGGCGCCCTGTTGGATATGAACGCCGACCGCAACACCATCATTATCAACCTGGGCGGCGGATGTATCAGCGACTTGGGGGGCTATGTGGCTGCCTGCTATAAAAGGGGCATCCGCTTCATCAACATCCCCACGACGCTCATCGGCATGGTCGACGCCGCCATCGGCGGGAAGACGGCTGTGAATATCGAAGGATACAAGAACCAAGTGGGTCTGTTTGCCCAACCCGATTTCATCGCCATCGACCCTACTTTCCTCGACACCCTTCCCGCAGAGGAGGTGTCGAACGGTCTGTTCGAGATACTGAAGACCATGATGCTGTCCAACAGCGACATCTACCATTCCGTCTGTCAACTGATTCAATCGAACAGCCTTGTGCTGAACACTGAGATGGTCGTCCAATGCACCCGATTCAAAAGCAACGTGGTGAAATACGACCCCTTCGACAAGTCCGCCCGCAAGATTCTCAACCTTGGACACACTTTCGCTCACGCTTTCGAGAGTTTCCACAAATCCATCAACAGTCCGTTAAGCCACGGAAAGGCGGTAGGGTTGGGCTTGTGGTGTGCACTCTATCTCTCGAAGTTCAAACTCGGCATGTCCCCCTCCCTACTCGAAGAATACCAAAACACCATGCTATCAATCATTAAGCCTCATCCCTACACGCTGAAAGACACCGAGACCATTCTCTCCTATATGCGTGCCGACAAGAAGAACGTTGACGGCATGATTCTATGCGTTTTACTCCAGTCGTTGGGGTTGCCGCTGATTGATGTTCCCGTCGACGAAAACGAGATACGCGACACCATCCTTTCCCTCGCCAAACTCCAATGACTATGCAATACCTGGAACTGCTGGCCCCTGCCAAGAACGTCGAACAAGGCATTGCTGCCATCAACCACGGTGCCGATGCCGTATATATCGGTGCTCCGTTGTTCGGGGCACGTGTGGCTGCCGGAAACACCGTCGACGACATAGAACAGTTGGTGAACTATGCACACTTGTTTCATTCCAAGGTGTTTGCCACTGTCAACACACTGCTCTATGACAACGAACTGGAGGAGGCTCGGCAACTGGTTTGGCAATTGTACAACATTGGCGTTGACGCTCTTATCATTCAAGACATGGGGCTGCTCGAAATGGAGCTTCCCCCGATAGCACTCCATGCCAGCACCCAGGTACACAACTACGACATCGAACGCATAAAGTTCATGGAACAAGTAGGTTTCCGTCGCATTATCCTGGCTCGGGAGACCTCGTTGGAGCAGATGCAAATCATCCGCAAGAACACATCGGTCGAACTGGAGGCTTTCGTCCAAGGCGCACTCTGTGTCTGCTTCAGCGGTCAATGCTACATGAGCCAGTATCTCAACGAAAGGAGCGGAAACCGTGGCTGTTGCGGACAGCCCTGCCGCTCTTCCTACGACCTCTATAACGAACAGGGGCAGCTGCTTCGCCGTCAAGAGCACTTGCTCTCACTCAAGGACTTCAACGCCAGCCAGCACATTGCAAGCATGATAGATGCGGGCATCTGCTCGTTCAAGATTGAGGGAAGGCTGAAAGACTTGTCGTATGTCAAGAACACTACGGCCTATTACCGTCAACTGCTTGACAAGCTGATGCATGGAAAGGAAGACCTGAGACCTGCATCGGACGGTGTCACGCGACTGTTTTTCACACCCGACCTGTCACGCACGTTCAACCGTGGCTTCACCGACTATTTTCTTGAAAACAGGAAAGCCATGGCATCGATAGCCACCCAGAAGTCGATAGGGAAACGATTAGGAAAGGTGACAAAAGTGGAGAAGGGCAGAATCACCATCGACACCCAAGAGGAAATGACCGCTGGCGACGGCCTCTGCTTCCTCAACACACGCAACGAGATGGATGGTTTTCTGGTGAATCATGTCGTCTCCAACACGATTGTCCCCAACCGAATGCCTGAAAACCTGCTGCCTGGCACCGAACTATGGAGAAACAACGACTTTGCTTTCGAGAAACAGATGCAAGGCAAGACGGCAGAACGAAAGATAGAGGTAAGCATCATACTATCAGACTCTCCCAACGGCATCTCGCTCCTTATATCCGACGAACAGGGTCATCAGGCCACTGTCGCGGTCGACTGCCATAAGGAAGCGGCTCGCGACACTGCAAAAGCCGATGAACAAATCGTCCACCAACTCTCCAAGACAGGCAACAGTCCTTTCGTTGTCAAGTCGATACAAATCCAGCTGGCCGAGCACTACTTCCTCCCTGCGTCGCTGTTGAACGAGTTGCGGCGACAGGCGGTCGCACAACTGTCGGACACCCGAACAATGGCCAACCGTCCCCAACCGGTCCACCTCGAGAAGAACGACATCCCCTACCCTACTGATTCCTTGGACTATAGAGCCAATATCGTCAACCGTCTGTCGCGTCAGTTTTATGAGCGACACGGTGTGACGACAACGGAAAACGGTTTGGAGACAAGCCACGACTACGACAACAAGGCGTTGATGACCACCAAGTATTGCCTACGATACGAGCTGAAGCAATGCCTGTTGCACAAAAACAACAAAACAGTAGACCCTGATTATCAAGGTACACTGTATTTAAGAAACAACAAGAATTACTTTCGGCTTTCGTTCGACTGCAAACGTTGCGAGATGCAAATCATCAAGGCTCCGCCCCTACCCTTGCTTGAAGGGAGATAACATCACTTTTTCAGTTCGTTGTAACGTTTGCGGGCTCGATCCACATAGAGGCTGGCAGGATAGTCGATAATCAGTTTCTCATAATAGGAACGAGCTCGTTCCATGTTGTTTAACTTGCTTTCGTTAATTTCTGCAATCATCATCACCGCATCGTCGGCGAGGATGTCCTCGTCATAGAAGTCGACAATCTGCTGCAATAGCGAGTCGGCCTCTGCATAACGGCCTTGTTTCATACGTATTCTGGCTTTCTGCATCAGTACCTCGTCGAGCAAGGGATGCGAGAGCGAACGGATAGAGATGTCGTTGAACCCAATCCACGCGGAATCAAGCTGATTGCGATACAGCATCAGGTCGGCAGCCGCATAGAGGGAAAGCATCTCAAACGTGCTGTCCTCCTCCATGTTGTCACTAATCAGTAGCGACAGCTGCATGGCGTCGTTGGCAATCAACTTGGAGGTGGAGGCTCTCAGCACATCCAGCTGCGACTTGGCCCACTCAAAATCATTGTTATAATAAGAAAGCTTGGCGTTCTTGAACTTGGCTTGTGCTCCGATAACGTCGTTTTTGTTGGCTTTCTCCACTTGGGAATAGAGCAACGACGCATCCCATACCGCACCAGCAAAGAGTAGCAAATCGCCCAGATCCAACTTGGTCTGGTTTTTCACGTTATTGGGCACCTTCGGCATCTCGATTACATCGTACAGCAAATCGCTGGCTTCCTGTACTTCGTTGCCGTAATAGGCCAACAAATAGGCATAGTCACGCATCAACGTCACCGTCCGCGGTTCCTTGCCCAACTCGTTCAACGCCGCTTGATATTCCGCCTTTAGTCTCTCATACTCTGCTTTGTCCAAATGGAAACTTTTATCCAAACGGTCGAATTTGGTCTTTATTTCGCCCACACGGGCATCGAAATAGTAGTTGCCCTCCTTGCCCTTGGCCACCAAGTAATGGTAGCAATCATAGGCGGTATTGTAGTCTTCGTTGTTGTGGGCAATCTGCGCCACCTGCAGGACCGTCTCCTCTCCCTGGCCGGGGAAACGAGCGTCGATTGCTTTGGCTTGTGTGAAAGCAAACGCAAAATCCTTCTGCTGCAAGGCGAACCATATCATCATATTCAGATAGGTACGGTTGTTGGGGTCCTTCTGTATACGACTGATTAACGTTCTCCTCAACCCCTCTGCCAACTGAGTATTAGAGGTCTGATCCAGTGCACGTTGTAATGATATTTGAATATTGCCTATGTTGCCCGGCGATTTGTCAAGCAAGTCGAAATATTCCTGCATCATCGCCTCATAGTTGCCTTGCTTTTCATACAGCGTGGCCAGTTCCATCACATACACGAACTGGTTGTTCATCTTTTGGCGGGCAAACAAATAGGTCTTGACAGCATAGTCGTCAAGACCCACATTCTGAAAAGCTTGGCTAAGCTCCTCTATCTGCTTGTTATCAAATCCAATGGACTCTATGGCCGTATTGTATGACTTCTCGGCTTTCTTCTTGTCTCCTTCGGCCATATAGAGTTGACCCAAATCGACTCGCAATGCCAGTTCTTTGGGGTATTTCTTGATACGCTGTTCCACCAACCGACGGGCTTTCTTCATATCGTCCAACGCCACATACGACTGATAGAGCATCTGGTAATAATAAAGGTTTTGAGTACGTTGATATAAAGGCTCGTAGAGCTCCACCGCCTTGTCGTATTCTTTGTTCTGGAAATAATACGAAGCCATTTGCTCGTTGGTCTGTTGTCCCATCAGCCGTGGGACAAGCATCAGACAAACAGCTAACAAGAGCAGTCTTTTGATTCCATGTGTTCTCAAAATCATGACCAACTAACGTCAAAGGCATGAGTATATTGTGAATAAAGAAAAAAAGCATTCCGCCATCCGCCGAATGCTTTTTCTTGTGACCCAGCTGGGGCTCGAACCCAGGACCCCAACATTAAAAGTGTTGTGCTCTACCTACTGAGCTACTGAGTCGACTGTTTTGTCGCTTTTCGTTCTATTATCTTGTGACCCAGCTGGGGCTCGAACCCAGGACCCCAACATTAAAAGTGTTGTGCTCTACCTACTGAGCTACTGAGTCAACACAATCCTATCATTAACCTTTCTCTATTCAAAGAGTTTGCAAAAGTACATCTTTTTTATATACTGACAAATAATTCACCTTATTTCTTTTTAGCATTTTTACATAACACTGATTACTATATTATTATACACAATCTTTTTTTCATCTCTTTATGACCGTTTCATGAATTATCCTGTATCTTTTTCAAGACATCAGAAGAAATTGACCCTCTTTTCTTCTTGAAAGTGAAAAGAACGACAAAATGCGTACATCTTACTATAAATCAACGATACAACACACAATCAATAGAAAAAAGATATACCTCGTGCTTATTTTTTTATTTGCAATTAAGAAAAATGCTGTATCTTTGTCAAGTCTAAATAAACAATTTTTGTATTCATTAAACAACTCATTACATATATATGGAACTTGATATTCAGATAAAAAAAGGATTGGGAAACATACTTTTCGGTATGCCCGTAGAAGAAGTCGTCGCCCTGTTGGGCGAGCCAACACAAGTGGAGAGCCTCGACAACGCTGCAGACGAGACAACCACTGTACTTCACTATGAAGACGACGGGCTGTCGTTGTTCTTCGAGGGCGACAATCCAACACTTCAATGCATCGATCTATCGAATACCGATGCCACGCTGTTCGGTGCCGAGATATTCGATATGACTGAGGCTGAGATTGTTCAACTGATGATTAGCCACAACTACGTCGAACAAGACATCGAAAACGAAGACTGGGGAGAACGTCGCATCACCTTCAACGAAGGAAATATCGACTTCTACCTCGATCAAAACGACCTTCTTTCCATTATTTGGGGAATATAAAGACCATGCAGCCACCCCTTTTTTGCACCGCTTATCTTCCCCCTATTGCCTATATGGCTTTGTTGTCCCGCTATCAACAAGTGCTTATAGAACAGTGTGAAAGCTTTCCAAAACAGACCTACAGAAACCGTTGTGTGATTCTTACTGGCAACGGCCTTATGACATTGTCTGTGCATGTTGTACACACACAAGGGAACCACACCTTGACAAGTGACATGGGCATCACCTATGCCGAAAATTGGAATATCAAGCACCTCAGAGCCATCCGTGCAGCATACAACGCATCGCCCTACTTCCTTTACTATCAGGACGAACTGGAGTCTATCCTCATGCACCCTTACGATCGACTCATCGACCTCAACCACGCTCTCCTTTTGTTCCTACTCAACAAGATGAAAATCAATACACAGGTGGAGTATACAACAGATTTCATATCGCCAAAGGAGGTAGACGGTGATGACTACAGATACACTATTACACCCAAACAACCTTGCCCTATTACAATATCTCCATACGACCAAGTATTCGCCGACCGATTCCCCTTCTTCCCCAATCTGAGCAGTCTCGACCTTCTCTTCAACCTTGGTCCCGACAGCAAAAGATACTTGGACAGCATCGCCATCCAATAATACATCCTCTTTTATTTGTTCCATAGAATGAGGAGATTACTCTTCCCGTTTCTCGTGGAACATGCAAAAATATCACTTATTGTCGGTGTTCAGATAGATTAAGAGTACCGAAATGTCGGCAGGAGAGATACCGCTGATACGGGACGCTTGTCCAATCGTCTGCGGTTTCATCCGGTTCAATTTCTCTCGAGCTTCGTAAGAAAGTGCTTTGAGCTGGAAGTAATCCATGTCCGTTTTCAATGGAACATTCTCAAACTTCAAGATACGTCCGGCCACCTCTTGCTCCTTCTCTATATATCGTTGATACTTGAGTTGCGTCTCGGTTTCGTTGACAACATCCTGCCGGATTGGTTCGGGGACAGCATTGGCCGTTTGCAGCAACGTATCGTCTATCAAACAGAGGTCTTGGAAGGAAATCTCGGGTCGCAGCAAAATCGAGACCATCTTCACTCGCTGCTGCAGAGGCGGCGTCTGATGCGAGACAAGCATCTCATTTGCTTCAGCAGGACTAACCGATGTGTTCTGGATATAATCTCGCAACTTTTCGATGTGGACAAGCTTCTCCCCTACCCTCTTCATTCTATCATCGGAAACCAATCCCACAGCATGTGCCAAGGGTGTCAGTCGCAAGTCGGCATCTCCCTGCCTTAACAGAATACGGTACTCGGCGCGAGAGGTGAACATACGATAGGGTTCATCGATACCCTTTGTCACTAAATCGTCTATCAGCACTCCAATATAAGCCTGTGTACGATTCAGCACAAACGGAGCCTTTCCCTGCAACTTCAACGCCGCATTGGCCCCAGCCATCAGCCCTTGACAGGCAGCCTCCTCATAGCCAGTGGTACCATTGATTTGTCCTGCGAAATAGAGGTTCTCAACCTTCTTGGTCTCAAGCGTGTAGTTCAACTGGGTCGGAGGGAAATAATCATACTCGATAGCATATCCAGGCTTGAAGATACGTGCGTTCTCAAAGCCAACAATAGAATGCAAAGCCTCCAATTGAACACTCATCGGAAGCGACGAGGAGAAGCCATTAAGATACCACGAATGGGTCTCCAAACCCTCAGGCTCTACAAACAACTGATGATGGTCTTTGTCTGCAAAGCGGTCGATTTTGTCTTCTATCGAGGGACAATAACGCGGTCCCCGTCCTTGTATCCTACCTGTGAACATGGGAGACTGGTCGAAGCCTGTACGAAGGATGTCATGGGTACGCAGGTTGGTATTGGCAATGTAACACGACCGTTGTTCCGACGGCCTGACAGTATCAGTAAACGAAAACCGCCCAGGATTCTCATCACCCTTCTGCTCAACCAATTTGCTGAAATCGATTGTTCTGCCATCAATCCTCACAGGTGTTCCTGTTTTCAATCGATCCACCTCGAAGCCCATCTCTCTCAATTGATTAGACAATCCCACAGCAGAAGACTCCCCTATCCTACCACCCGACAACGACGTCTCACCAATAAAGATACGACCGTTGAGGAATGTGCCGTTTGTCAACACCACATCATGAGCAGGCACCTTCACCCCCATCCTTGTACACACTCCCGTCACCACATTGTTCTCCACTTCCAACGCAATTACTTCATCCTGCCACAAAGAGAGATTTGGCGTGGTTTCGAGCGTTTGTCTCCACAAACGAGAGAAGAGCGCTTTGTCGCACTGTGCCCTGGGACTCCACATAGCTGGCCCTTTCGACAGATTCAGCATCCTGAATTGGATGGTAGACCTGTCGGTGATAATACCCGACATACCACCCAACGCATCAATCTCACGAACAATCTGACCCTTGGCGACACCACCCATGGCTGGATTGCACGACATCTGACAGATAGCATCCAACGACTGCGTGACAAGCAACGTCTTCGCCCCCAGACGAGCCGACGCCATTGCCGCCTCTGCACCAGCATGACCTGCACCCACCACCACCACGTCGTATGCTTCCCAAATCATTTCTGTAATTAGTTATTATGATTGTTGTTAACCTCTCTGTTCCTTGTGAAACACATCTCTATTACCGTGAACCATTCGGAGCAAACTCCTCTTCCCATCGAACAAGAGCATCTTGTTCTTTCTTTCGCATCTGTGCCGCTTCTCGTTTTGTTTTGTCTCCTTGTCCAAGCAGATGGAGGATGCCGTGGATTATCACCCTATGCAATTCTCGTTGGAAATCATCATTATACAGTTCTGCATTCTCTTTTACACGGTCAACACTAATAATGATATCGCCCGACACAAGGTCCTCCGTCACATAATCAAAGGTGATAATATCCGTATATGTGTCATGGTTGAGGAATTGCATATTGGTTTCATACACTTTTTTATCATTGGTGAAAAGATATGCAATGTCCCCCACTCGCATATTTTGGTCCTTAATGATGGACGAAATCCATTTCGTCAGTTTCGTCTTATTTTTAAGCTTAAAATCTATCTCTTGGACGTCAAATGTAATACTCATGCGAAAAAATGTGCTCTGATTGTTTTTTAGACTCCGTGCGTCGTTCTTGCATCAAACATTATATATTGTTAATACATAGAATAATACAAGCGATTATATGTGTTTTTTCCTCGTTCTCCGTGGCGAATTTTGGTCGAAGCAGGACCGATGCACACGGTAAGCGATTCTCGGAGGGTTTGTCTCCCCTACCCTTCTTGGTTGTTCTCCTCGTCCTGCTCCTTTTTCTCTCCCACTTGGTCGATAAGCGCGATGGATTGTGCAGCCATACCCAAAGCGAGCAGCATCACCACCAATTTCACACCGACCTCATTCGAGACAACCAACATAACAAGAACTGCGACACTCAAACCCAACGAGAGTGCCGCAGTGATAAGTCGAAGATTTGAATTCATGATATCGTTTCGTTATTACGATCAAAAGTTTCTCATGCCTTTTTTCGATGGAAAGATCACACCAAGGTCTTGTCCATAGCAAAGAAGCGTTCCAGTTTGGCGACACGCTCCATCGCATAGGTCTTCTCAATTCCATGAATCATGAACTCCATACGGACAGCACGACCGCCCTCAAGGTATTCCATCTTGTCAGAAAGCGAACGCATCAAAAAGATACCGTTACCTCCTTCATCCTGAATGTCGCCATATTGGCTATAATCAAAGCCATCACCTTCATCCTTTACCAAAAAAGAAATACCGCCACGTATCTCATCGCACTCAACATGAACCATTTTCGAAGGATCACTATGGTTGCCATGAACAATAGCATTTTCTATCGCTTGTAACACAGGCGTCGAGATAGTTGCCTCGTAGTTGAGAATATGCTTTTCGTCGCAAAGTTCATATATAAACTTGGCAACGACATCAATATTCTTATTATCCGATTGAATATTAAACTGTTTCATAGGCATTCAAGAATAATAATTCAATTACAAAGATACAAAACTTTTCGGTATTTGAAACATTCTACGAGTTTTTTTACATCTCGTGGGTGTCTCGGAAAGGAAAGGTATGTTTCGCCGCCGCGAGAAGATATATCTCGCTCTTCCGAGAAGATATATCTCGCCGCATCGAGAAGATATATCTCGCGGCAACGAAAGGTACCTCTTTTTTTTGGTCTAATTAAAACTTGTAGAAATACTCGTTCACCTTTTCTTTATAGAAAGGCGATAGGGTAGGGGGGACCGTTCTGAACAGTTCCATATTCTTCTGTTGCAACTGTTTGTAACGTTCCATGTCGGAAGGCGACGGCTGATACTGGTCTTTGCCTTCATTGCTTTGCCGACGCTCCTCTTTCTCGCGTTGCATTTCGGCCTTTTCGTGTTCCAGCAAACGAGTCATTATCTGCTGTTGGCGACGTATGGTTTGTTGTGTTATCGTCTTGTTGACCAGTTCGGTCTCTGTCTGTTCCATCTGTCGCATCATCTCGTCAATCTCCTTGGCCAGCTTGCTGTTGCCGCCACTCTGCTGTTTCATCTCCTGCCCATATTGCTGCATCATACGGCGAATCATCTCTTGACGTGCTGCAGCCTCGGCAAACTCCTTGCTCAGTTGCTGCCCTTGCTTGTCTAACTGGGGACGGCCATGTTGAGGTTTTCCTTGTTTGTCCAACTGTTTCTTGAGAGCCTCCAACTGCTTGTTCAGTTCCTCCTGCATCTGCTTCATCGACTTGGCTGACGGTTTGCTTTGACCGGGGTTGCTGCATTGCTGGTTCGACTTCATTTTCATCTGGTTGCGGTTGTTGCTCTTCTTCTGCTGATTCTGCCGCATCTGGTTCTGCATCTGGTCGAGCGATTCGGCCATCACCAATGCCAAGTTATTGAGCGAAGTCATCGAATATTGCATCGATGTTGCCGCACCGGTATTCTTCCAGTTGCCGTAGATGGATTGGTTGTACTGCAACAGCGACGACAGCGATTTCTGCAAGTTGGTATTGACCGACGACAGCTCTTTGTTAATCGTGGCAGCCACCGCCACCTGCCTGCGAGCCATTGCCCGCAACGAGTCTTCCACATTGCGGAAGTCGGCCTTCAGTTTGTTCTGTTCTACAATGATTTGCTGATATTTGGGGTCTTGTATGGAGACGTTGTGCAACTGGTTGATAAGGTTCTCCTGATTGAACGAGAGCTGCACCACATTCTTCAGCAGACGACGCACCATCTCGCTGTCCTCCGCCAAATCCTGTTCTTCCATTTCCATCTGTGCATCTTGCAAGTCCTGAGCCATCTTCTCCAAGTCGTCGGCAGCCTGCTTTTGCTGCTTCGAGGCATCCTTCTGCTTGCCCTTTTGCAGGTCTTGCTGAGCCTGTTTCTGCTCGTTGTCCACCCGTTGCTCCAGCTCCTTGTCGGTCTTCAAATCGAGCGATGGGTCGATGTCCTTGTAGTCCTTCTTGATTTGGTCTATCTCTTTCTTCAAGTCCTGGAACTCCTTGTTGAGTTGCTGCTGTTGCTTCAGCAATTCCTCTTTGTCCTTGCCCTTGCTTTGTTCTGTTTTCTCAGCCAACTCCCTCTGCTTTTCGGCCAGTTTGTCAAGACGTTGTGTGGTCTCATCGACCCGTTTCTCCATCTCGAGCCGTTTCATTAACTCGATGTTCTGATCCAGCTGCTTCTCGATATCCTCGTTCTTCAGTTTCAGGTTTTCCAACTGCTCTTGCACCTTCTTCTTGTCAGCCTCTTTCATCAGGTCGTCCAACTGCTTCATCAGCTCCTTCATCTCGTCGTTCATCACCTTGTCGAAGAGTTCGTTGAGCTCTTTCTGTTTCTCCATAATCTGTTCATCCTGCTGACGATAGTTCTCCTCCAATTGCTTGTTCTCGTTCATTTGCTGCTGCATCTGCTTCAGCATGTTCTTCACCTCGTCATGCTTCTTCTTCAACTCCTCCAACTGCTTTTTGTCTTGGTAGTTAAGGTCTTTCTTGTCCACCAGTTTACGCATCATCTCGTCAATTTCGTTCTGCAACTTCTTCAGTTCCGAAATGGAGGTGTTTGCCTTGTTTTCGATGTCCGAGAGGTTCTTGTCGAGGATGTTGTCAAGCTCTTTCTCGGTAGGAATGTCTATCTCGAAAGTCTGCGACGTGGCCGATTTGGGACCATGGTAAGCATCGTTGTCCCATACAATGAAATAGTACTTGATTCTGTCGCCAGGATGGATGCCCAGCTCTGCCAGATTGGTCATAAAGTCAAACTCCTGACTGTTGTCTTTGCCAATGGCTATCGGAGTGGTGACAACCTGTTTTACAGCGGTATCCGTCACATTCGAACGCTCTAAACGGAACTCCAGTTTCGAGAAGCCGTAGTCATCCTTGATACGACCGCGGAAATAGACACGGTTGGGGGTCAGCGAGTCGCGCATCTCCATGGCGGCAATCATCGGCACCATGTCGTTGATAGTACTCACAGCATACTGCAGCGTGTCGGTGTTGGGCACCTTGCTGTTGGAGACAAAGAAACCATACTCGAACGAGTCACCGGCCTTTACATTGACCGTGATACGCCCGTTTTCGTTGGGACGATATGCCTTCTGTCGACCGTCGATAATGAAATAGAGCGAGTCTACATCCTTGGTTTGGAACATCCATGCAATGACTGTTCCCTGTGGAACAGTCAGGTCGCCCACGTTGGACATCTCCTCGTTTTGCTTGCCAGTATAGGCAGGGTAGGAGAGGGCTGCCACAAAATTGACCACCGAAGGACGTGGGAACACCACCAACTGATACGGCTTCGACTCCACTCCCGTGGCCGAGAAATGGAAGTCGACCGAGCGTTGCACATTCTTGAAAAGGTATGTGTAGTGGCTCTTGTCGACTTGCTGCATCTTGTAAAGATGGCCATCGATATCGACAAAAGCTTCGTTGGGGACAACATCGCCTACAATCTTCACTTTCAACAGATAGTCCTCTTGTTGTGAAGCCTCCAATGTCTTGTTCTCTATCTCGAAAGCAAAGGGAGCCGGACGCTCGTAGGCCGTATTGTGGTCGATAAGTCGTTTCGACGGTTCGCTGATAAACGACGGCGAAATCAGCGTTATCAGGAGTATTGCAGCCAACGGGATGACCGCGTATTTGACGTAACGTCTGTTCACCCGCATGTCGACAGCATTCACAAATGGAATGGGACTCAACTGGCGAGTCTTCTGCTCGATGGCAGCCAACAGCAGACTATTGTCTCCTACGTCGGCATTCTCTTGACTGCGACTCAGTTGCAGCAGATTGAGCAGTTTATCTTTGATTTCGGGGAAATGGTCGCCCACAATCTTGGCAGCCTCGTCGTAAGAGATACGCTTCCCCAGCTTGTTCATCTTCAACAACGGCGTGACCACATAGACCGACAGGATAAGCGTCGTGGCCACGATATAAAGCCAGAAAAGCAGTGTCCTCACCGTTGTGCCAAAGTAGCCGAAATGCTCCAACACCACCATCAGAAGGAACAGAACCAACAGAGTGCCAATGGAATAAAGCACACCCTTGACAAGACGGCTCTTGTAGTATTTCCTGATGAAACGGTCCAGATTTTCTATGATGGCGTTCGGCGTCACAGCAGTCTATTATTAGTTATAGATTGTAATAAACATAAAAACGAGTTTTTTATTTTGTGCAGTCCCTATTTTTATGTACTTTTGCACCTCAAAAGTTCAACAGACATGAAGAAAATCATCTTGATTACAGGCGCCTCGTCAGGCTTTGGCAAGGCCACAGCAGAGTTGCTATCCTCTCGTGGACATATCGTTTACGGCACCAGCCGCCACCCACAGAGCGATACCGCCATCCGGTTCCTTCAGATGGATGTCCGTCAGCCCGATAGCATCCGTCAGGGAGTGGAGCAAATCATTGCCGCCGAAGGACGTATCGACGTTCTCATCAATAATGCCGGCATGGGCATTGGCGGAGCCCTCGAACTGGCGACACCCGAAGAGATCGACCTACA
The DNA here is from genome assembly GCA_905236405.1 of uncultured Bacteroidales bacterium. Lineage (GTDB taxonomy): Bacteria > Bacteroidota > Bacteroidia > Bacteroidales > P3 > Colimorpha. The sequence goes on along the minus strand of CAJOQB010000056.1, from coordinate 665 downwards.
GATGGGCACCAACTTCATGGGCTGCGTCAACCTCTGCCAAGCTGTGCTGCCCCACATGCGACGTCAGCGACAAGGACGTATCATCAACCTCAGCAGCATCGGCGGTGTCATGGGCTTGCCCTATCAAGGTTTTTACAGTGCCTCGAAGTTTGCCATCGAAGGCTTTACCGAGGCTCTTGCCGCCGAGGTTCGCGGCTTCGGCATCCAAGTGTCGATAGTCGAGCCTGGCGACTTCGCCACCGGCTTCACCGCCAGCCGACGCAACTCCGCGGCCACCGCAGCCAACGAGGACTACAGCGACTCCTTTGCCCGCAGCCTCTCGCTCATCGAGAAAGAGGAGAACGGCGGTCTCCAACCCATAGTGTTAGCCCGCCGCTTGGTGCATATCGTCGAGTGTCGCCGCCCCCGTCTCCGCTATGTTGTCGCCAACCTCGAGCAGCGTTTCTCCGTCTGGCTGAAGCACATCTGCCCCGGCAACTGGTTCGTCGGCATCCTCCGCGACTACTACAAGGTATAATTAATCGCTGTAGCGTGGATGCAAAAGAAGATATTTGTAAAAGATGCAACTTTTTGATTGTGTCAAGAAAAGCTTTCCTGTTTTTCTTAAAGTTCTTCTATTAAATACTCGTAAATGTAATCAGAACTCTGTAAATACAGTCCCGTTT
>CAJOQB010000055.1 GCA_905236405.1 uncultured Bacteroidales bacterium | reverse complement strand
CTGTGGACAACAAAAACAGTTCGCTGCTGATGCCGCCTCCGCCGTTGGCCTTGGACAACGGGGAGGACGAAAGGGTGGACGAACAGGTGGCTGTGCCTGGCATCAAACCGAGTGCTCCCAACACAAAAACGCCATCGGACAAAGCACAGACGGACAAGGCAAAGGCTGACAACGTGAAGACGGGCAACGCGGAGAACGAAAGGGCAGAGAAGAAGAAAGACCCTAACGCCATCTACAACCTGGTGCTCACCGAGGTGAATTTCCGTAGCGACGCACAAAAGGCCATCGACAAATTGCCGTTGCAATACCAAGAGATGGCCGAGATTGTGGTGGGTCCCCACTCGGCAAAAGTGCGGGTGCGGCTCAATCTCGCCATGAAGGAAAACAGGGTGGTGGAGGTGCAGCAACAACTGCGCTCGTTGTTCCCCAAAAGCTTCTTGGAAGAGACAGAATAGATAATAAAAATATTATTAATTTTTATTTAGTTGTTATTTGTTTAATATCAATCGCTTACAACTTTTTTAAGAGGCATGGTCGAAAAAAGAATGTAAAAAAGTGCGTGGGGATTGAGAATTCTTGTTATCTTTGCAAGTCAAAATACACTTTGCCATTACATTGTGGTGTCGTGTGTGTTTTGCGTTTTTGTAGTTGAAAATAAATGAGTTATTAATATAAAAGTACTAATTCAACATGAAAATCAAGTCAAATAAAATCATATCATTTCTGATGATAATGGGATTTTCATGTGTTGGCATGGCGCAAATGGAGACGCAGTTTACCCAGTATATGTACAACCGTCTCTCTTTCAACCCAGGCTACGCGGGTAGTTCGGGATCAATATGTGCCTCGGTGATGTATCGTAATCAGTGGTTGGGCTTGCAGCTTGACCCGCCAACACCCGACTATGAGGCTGGAACTCCTCCTGTCGATTACTTGTTCTCTTTCGATATGCCCGTCAAGTTCCTCCACGGTGGTATCGGTTTGACAGTTTTTCAGGACAATATCGGCTATAACTCATGCTTCTATGGTGCTCTTGACTATGCTTTCCGTATCTATTGGGGCCCCGGTAACCTTGCGGCAGGTATAGAGGCCAATATCTTCAACTGCTCCCTTGATTTCCAACAACTGGTGGGTTGCAGCGATTTCACTGGAAACTACCTTAACCCTGTCCAATCGGCTGGCGACCCCTCGCTGGGCGGACAGATGGCCGAAGACTTCCTTTTCGACATTTCCACGGGTCTGTATTATCAAGTGCCGGGAAGCTACTATCTGGGCTTGTCAATCAAAGACATCCTTGCTGCCAAGAGCTCTGTCCTGAATCGTCAGAACGCTCGTGTCCTCTTCCTGACGGCAGGCTATGAATACAATATCCCTGCCAACCCTTCGTTCCAACTGCGTCCTTCGTTCCTGTTGAAGACGGCTTCGTTCCGCACCACGCAGCTGGATCTCTCTTGCATCCTCTCCTATCAGAGCACCATCTGGGGCGGTGTCAGCTACCGTTACCAGGACGCTATCTCGGTGATTGCAGGTCTGAACTGGAACCACATGCAGATGGGCTTCTCCTACGACCTGACCACATCGCAGGTTGGCGGCTTCAAGGATGGCCGAAGCGTGGGTTCGCTCGAGGCATATGTGAAGTACTGCTTCAAGGTGATTATTCCTCCCAAACTGCCCTCCAGTTATCGCGGTACGCTGTATTTGTTCTAACAAAAATGGAACAATATTTCAAAAACTGCGTAAAAGAGGGGAAATATACTTCGCTATAGTGTGCCTACAAGGCAAAACAAAGGATAAAGAAATATAAATAATAGAAACAAAATAAATTCTGCATAAAATGAAAAAGGTGTTTTTAATGCTCGCCACCGTTTTGGTTCTTTGGAGCTGCGGTAGCTCCGACAAGGGAGAACTTGTCGGCGTTCAGGGTCGCCCCTATTTCGAAGACATCGACCTCAAAGGCATGGTGTTCATCGATCAGGGCAATTTCCACATGGGTGCTGGTACCCAAAATGCCACCTATGGTCAACCGGTGCAACCCCGCACCATGCAGGTTGGCTCCTACTTTATGGATGAAACGGAAATCACCAACAACGAGTATCGTCAGTTTGTGAACTTCGTTATCGACTCTATCGCCCGCCGCATGCTGGGCGAGGCTGGTATCGATGGTTACCTGATTGAGGAAGACGAGTATGGCGAACCGCTCGATCCTCCCGTGCTCAACAAGAAGGAGAAAATCCGTTGGACCGAGCAGGAATCGCGTGAGGCACTGGAAGACCTCTACCTGCCCGAACGCGACCGCTTCTACAAACGTCGCCAAATTGACCCTGCCAAGTTGAATTATGAATACTACTGGATTGACTACCGTGAGTCGGCTCAGAAAGAACAGGCTACCACGGTTCGCGAGGAACACAAGGGCACGATGTTTGCCAACCGTCCCAAGGGTCTGAACAACCGTTCGGCCATGATTAAGAAAGAGGTGGTCAACGTCTATCCCGACACCCTGTGCTGGGTCCACGACTATACCTATAGTATGAACGAGGACTTCTCCCGCATGTACTTCACCTCGCCTGCCTACGACAACTATCCTGTGGTGGGTATTAGCTGGGTGCAGGCCAAGGCATTCTGCGTGTGGCGTTCCAACTACCTGAACCAGTATCTGGAGAGCATCGACTATGTCCAGATGAACGATTTCCGTCTGCCCACCGAGGCTGAATGGGAGTTTGCCGCTCGCGGCGGTATGCAGGGCGAGAGCTATCCTTGGGGTGGTCCTTATGTCCGCAACCCCAATGGCTGCTTCCTTGCTAACTACGAGCCTCTGCGTGGTGCCTATGACGATGACGGTGGTGTGAAGACGCTGATGGTGGGTCACTATGCTCCCAACGACTATGGTCTCTATGACATGGCCGGCAATGTGGCTGAGTGGTGTATTGATGCTTACAGCAAGTCAACCTATGTTGTCGCCAACGCTCTCCAACCTGTCTACGAGTACAACGCCAAGGACGAAGATGCTCCTGCCATGAAACTGAAAGTCATCCGCGGTGGTTCGTGGAAAGACCAGAAGTACTTCATCCAGGTCCAGACCCGTGCCTATGAGTACCAAGACACTGCCAAGAGCTATATCGGCTTCCGTTGCGTACAACCTTATCTGGGTCGTGTGAAGGGTGACAACCTGAAGACGGCTTCCAACGTGGCCAAATAATAAAAGAATAATATATATTATGCAGTCACAAAGGGACAGGTTCTCTGTGACTGCATAGTATGGTTCACAAAAAGAACAATCCGAGTAAAGAAAACATTTGAAAAATAATCATAAGTAAGTAACCTAAAAAAAGAAAAGTTATGAGTTTCATAGACAAATTGGTTCGAAGCAAGGCCTATAAGAACTTTAT
>CAJOQB010000054.1 GCA_905236405.1 uncultured Bacteroidales bacterium | reverse complement strand
TGCACAAAAAATTTTTCAACAATTTTTCAACAACCTGTGGAGGAAAAACAGGAGGGAAAAGCCGGTGCTTTTGGAAGAGTGTAAAGTATTTGGAAACAGATATTTTGCGGTCGTGGTGAGAAAAATGTTTGTCGCGGATGGAACACTTTTTGGAATGTCACGTAAGAGAAAGCGAATGTCATTTAATGGAGATTTTTGTCCTTAAATGGGATTTTTTGGTAACAAATGGAAAAAAGTTCATACTTTAGCAATTTGAAAAATAGCAACGAAAAATGACGTTAATACTTGGCACTGAGAGCTGTAGGCTTGATTCGGCGGGTCGTTTCAAGCTCCCAATTGCACTGAAAAACCAGTTGCAAGAGGGGGAGAGCCGCTTTGTGGTCCGCCCCAGCGTCTATGCCGAGTGTTTGGAGTTATGGACTTATTCCAGTTTTGTGGAGGAGATGGAAAAGCTTCGTGGCCAGTTGAATCCCTACTCTATCGAAGACCTCGAGCTGCTGCGAAAGATGATGGCTTGCAACAATGTGGAACTCGACAACAACGACCGTGTGCTGATACCTATGGAGCAGAAGGGGGTGCTGGGCGACTCGAAGGACATCGTGCTGCAAGCCATGGGCAGCTACATCGAGGTGTGGAACAAGGAGAAATACAAGGCTATGGAGAGCAAGCCGGTGAACTACGCCGAGAAGGCCAACCGGCGATTGGGGTCGCTCTCTGCCGACCTGAGCCATCGCAAGGACGCTGAATAGGTTTCCGTTTCGTTCGTTTCGTCATCGTTCGGTGCTTTTTTCGAAAAAAAAAGGAAAAAGGACTGTCATGGAGTACCATATGCCTGTAATGCTGAACGAGTGCTTGGAGGGTCTGAACATCCGACCCGACGGCATCTATGTGGACGTCACCTTCGGTGGTGGCGGCCACTCGCGTGGCATTATGGGTCGGTTGGGCGACGAGGGGCGGCTGCTGGCTTTCGACCAAGACGCCGACGCGTTAGCCAACGCCATCGACGACCCGAGGTTCACGCTGATTCACGAGAATTTCAAGTACCTGAAGAACTATCTGCGGCTGCACGGGGTACGCAAGGTGGACGGCATTCTGGCCGACTTGGGGGTGTCGTCGCATCAGTTCGACGAGGCGAGCCGTGGTTTCTCGACCCGTTTGGACGGCGAGTTGGACTTGCGGATGGACCGTCGGCAACCCACCGACGCCAAGGAGCTGGTGAACAACATGGGGGAGGAGGAGCTGTGCCGCATCCTGCGTCTCTATGGCGAGTTGCCCAATGCCAAGCAGATGGCCCACGCCATCTGTGTGGCTCGCAAGGAACAGCCCATTGTCACCACGGGAGAGCTGCGTGCCGCTGTGCAGAAAATGCTGCCGAGAGGGATGGAGAACAAGTATCTGGCGATGCTCTTCCAGGCACTCCGCATCGAGGTCAACGGCGAGTTGGAGGCGTTGGAGGCGATGCTGGGTCAGGCGGTGGAGGTGCTCAATCCGGGCGGCAGATTGGTGGTGATGTCGTACCACTCGCTCGAGGATCGCATGGTGAAGAACCTGATGAAGACGGGCAACGTGGAGGGCAAGTTGGAGAAGGACTTCTATGGCAACGTCATCTCGGACATACGACCGGTGACCCGCAAGGCGGTCACCCCTTCGCCCGAGGAACTGGAACGTAACAACCGCAGCCGCAGCGCCAAGCTGCGTGTCGGCGAGCGAATAACAACAAAGGAGTAAGAGAAAATGGCAAACACGTATAGAGACAAGGTAGTGGAAGAGGGGTTGGAGGAGCCTATAGAGCAAACCTCCCCATCGGAGGAGGCTCGTGCCACCGAAAGCACCGAGACCCCGTCGGAGCCGTCACGACCCAAACGGCGTACGCCGCATCGTGTGCCGCGGTTGCCGAAAATCAGTGGCCGATGGGCGTTGCGGCAACTGCCGTTGGTGGTGCTGATAGTGATATACTGCATTGTCTTGGTGTCGAACCGCTACAAGGTGGAGCAGTTGTCGAAGGAGAAGATCCGGCTGGAACGCGAAATCGACTATCTGCGTGAGCAACGCATCCAGATGCAACGCGAGTATCAAGAGAATATCAAAATCTCGCGTATCGCACAGAAACTCGACACCATCGGCGTGGGGCTCATTTCGGGACCTCCCTACGAGATACAACGCGAAGAGCCGGTATTCGACAACAAGAAGAAGAGATAATATAAATTGATAATACATACATAATTAATAGAAACAATCATGAGCGAAGAAAACAACAAGGGTTTGAAACTGACGGGAATCGTCTTTGTGCTGCTTATCGTGGTGGCAGGAGCGTCCATTCTCTTCGCCATGATGAGAACACAATGGGTCGACGGCAAGGAGTGGCGCGAAAGGGCCGCCCGTCGTGTGCACGACTTGCAGACCATCCCGGCACAACGCGGCAACATCTACAGCAGCGACGGCAAGATTCTGGCGTCGACCATCCCTGTGTGCGACTTCTACCTCGACTTGGGCAGGGCTCGGAAACAATACGACCAACACGGCAACCTGATTGTCGACGAGCATCGCAACCCTGTGATGGGGTCGCTGATTGTCGACTCGAACTACACGCTGCGGCTCGACAGCATCTGCGATGTGCTGGCAGAAGCCACCGGCAAGCCTGCTCAGTATTTCCACGACAGAATCAACACCGAGAAAGCCAAAGACCGTCCCAGCCGTTGCTTCCTTGTGCAACGCGGCATCCCCTATTCGGCTTGGATGAGGATATGCCAGTTCAAAGGGTGGCGTGAGGCCATCGTCAAACAGGTGGACGGCAGAAGTGTGATTCGCAAGGTGAGAGCCCACACCTACGGCAATTTGGCCGAGAACACCATCGGTTTCCGCAACCAGATAGAGAGCGACACCTATACGGGTCTCGAGGGCTATTACGACGAGCTGCTGCGTGGTCAGGACGGGCAGTATATGTGCCGACGCCTGACGATGGGTGTGTGGCTGCCTGTGGAGGAGGGAGGTATGCGTACCTTGACCCTCGACCAAAACGATACAAGCAGCATTACCATCGACTCGACGCAGGTGCGTCCCGTCGTCGACGGCAGCCATATCGTCTCGACCATCGACACCCGTTTCCAAGACATCGCCGAGACGTCGCTGCGGAGGGTGTTGACCCGCCATGGCGGCCAGTCGGGTTGTGCCATCTTGATGGAGATTGAGACGGGCTATGTGTTGGCATGCAGCAGCTTGACGTTCGACACGGCGTCGAAGCGGTACATGGAACTCCCCAACGCCAATGTGGCCGTCAGTTCGGTATACGAGCCTGGCTCGACATTCAAGACGGTGATACTCACCGCCATGATGACCGACACCACTATCCATATCGACACCGCCATGCGGGTGCAGGTGGGTCAGAAGACTTTCCCCTGCACACAAGGTTACATCACCGACGACCGTTCGCACAACCGTATCGACAGCGCCAGCGTCGCCATGGTGATGGCCAAGTCGAGCAACGTGGGTATGTGTGAGTTGGGATGGAAATACTATCGCAACCGTCGCCCCGCTCTGTCGACGTTGGTTCGCAACATCTTCCCCTACGATGTGCTGAATGTGGATGTCCGTGCCAACGAGAGCAAGGCATCCATCGTCGACTTGGAGCGTTCGTATCGCGACTTCCTCAACTTCTGCTTCGGCTATGCCACCATGGTGTCGCCGCTGCAGGTGCTGACGTTCTACAACGCCATCGGCGGCAACGGAAGGATGGTCAAGCCGCTCTTTTGCCGCGAGATCATCACCGGCACCAAACACCTAACCATCAAGCCGGTGGTGCTCAAAGAAAAGATTGCCTCCGACCAGACGTTGGCCATCATGAAAAACCTGTTGGTGGGCGTGGTGGAACGCGGCACGGGCGACAACATCAAGAACAACACCTACGGCATCGCCGGCAAGACGGGTACGGCATTCCACAACTATCAGAACACCACTCGCTACAACGCTTCGTTTGCTGGCTTCTTCCCTGTCGAGAACCCCAAATACTCGTGCTTGGTGGTGGTGAACGACATCCCTGCCTATGGTCGCAACACGGCGGTGGTCTTCAAGGACATTGCCGACTGTGTGGTGGCTATCGACAAGAAACTGGGGAACATCAGCATGGACAAGAAGATTGCCAGTTTGAAAAAGAACCCAGAAGACACCAAACCTCATGTGGTCAAGGCTCCTCAGCTGTCGCTGATGCAGGCGTATCAGACGTTGCGTGTCCCCTTTGTCACGACCGATTCGAGTGCCATCTGGGCGGTGTTCGAACAGGGGGTGGACAGCCTCCACAGGAAGAGTGGGTACTACCCCTACACGCTGCCGCAGGGTCAGGTGCCCAACTGTCAGGGAATGACGGTGAGGGATGCCATCGCCTTGCTGCATCAGATGGGTTATGGGGTGAAATTCAGTGGTGTGGGCAAAGTGGTGCGTCAGTTCCCGTCGCCTCGCACCAAACTCGCCAAGGGCAACACGGTAAGTCTGGAACTCGAAAACTAAACAAGGACAATGAAACTAAACGATATAATAAAAGGTGTGCAACACCAGGCGGTTCATCCACAAGAGTGGGAGGTGAAGGGCATCACGTTCGCCTCGAACAAGGTGGAGGAAGGCTACATCTTTGTGGCTCAGAAAGGGGTGCACACCGACGGACACCTATATATAGAAGATGCCATTTCGAGAGGTGCCTGTGTGGTGGTGTGCCAGCAGCTGCCTGAAACATTGCACGACAAAGTGACCTACCTGCAGGTGGACAACTCTGATTATGCTTTGGGGCAGATGGCATCGAACTACTGCGACAACCCCTCGTCGAAGCTGAAGCTGATTGGCATCACGGGCACCAACGGCAAGACCACCACGGTGACTTTGCTGCACAGGATGTTTCAGATGGCGGGGTACAAGTCGGGCTTGATTTCCACCATCGTCAACCGCATCGACGAGCAGGAGGTGCCTGCCACCCATACCACCCCCGACGCATTGGAGCTGAACCGCCTGTTGAAGCAGATGGTCGATGCGGGTTGCCGCTACTGTTTCATGGAGGTGAGCTCGCACTCGGTGGTGCAACAGCGTATTGCGGGTTTGACGTTTGCTGGTGCTATATTCAGCAACATCACCCATGACCATCTCGACTTCCACAAGACGATGGCCAACTATATCGCCGCCAAGAAGAAATTCTTCGACGATTTGCCTGCCGATGCCTTTGCTTTGGTCAACATCGACGACCGTAACGGCATGACCATGGTGCAGAACACCCGTGCCATGGTGAAGACCTACAGCGTGCAGCGGATGGCCGACTTCCATTGCAAGATGATAGAGAACTCGTTCCACGGCCTCAACCTCGAAATCAACGGCACCGAGATGTGGGCACAGTTGGTGGGGCGGTTCAATGCCTACAACCTTACGGCCATCTATGCCACAGCGACGCTGTGCGGCATGGCTCACGACGAGGCGTTGCGGCTGCTCAGCGAGTTGAAGCCGGTGGCGGGACGCTTCGAATATGTGCACGGCAACGATGTAGTGGCCATTGTCGACTACGCTCACACGCCCGACGCCTTGGAGAATGTGCTCTCCACGATTCACGACATCAAGAAATCGCACCAAGAGGTCATCACAGTGGTGGGTTGTGGTGGCGACCGCGACCCGCTGAAACGTCCCGTTATGGCACAGATCGCCGCCAAGATGAGCAACCGTGTGATACTGACCTCCGACAATCCTCGGACGGAGAACCCCGACACCATCCTCGACCAGATGGAGGCAGGGTTGGACAGCGAGGCGTTGGCTCGCACCATCCGCATCACCGACCGTCGCAACGCCATCAAGACAGCGGTGATGATGGCCAAACTGGGCGACATCATTCTGGTGGCTGGAAAGGGTCACGAGACCTATCAAGAAGTGAACGGTGTGCGTCACCACTTCGACGACAAGGAAGAGGTGGCCATCGCTTTGAACAACAAGAAACAATAAAAAGAAAAGATACTGCAATATGTTATACTATCTGTTTGATTGGCTTGACCGAGTATATGACTTTCCTGGTGCGGGAGTGTTCCACTACCTCTCGTTCCGTGCAGCCATGTCGGTGGTGACATCAATACTGATACTGGTCATTTTCGGCAAGCCGTTTGTCAAATTCCTGCACAAGAAACAGATTGGCGAGACGGTCCGCGACCTGAACCTCGACGGTCAGAAAGCCAAAGAGGGTACTCCGACCATGGGCGGCTTGTTGATTTTGACAGCCATTATCATCCCTGTGCTGTTGTTCGCTCGGTTAGACAACATCTATATCCTGATTATGCTGGGTACCACGGTATGGTTGGGATTGGTGGGCTTTGCCGACGACTACATCAAGGTGTTCAAGAAAAACAAGAAGGGGCTTCCTGGCAAATACAAAGTGATAGGGCAGGTGAGTCTCGGTGTGGTGGTAGGTCTGTTGATGATGTTCCATCCCGACATCACGGTTCGCGAGATGAACGGTGTGCAAGGTGGCAATGCCAATGTCATCAGCGAGTCGGTGCAAAACGAGACGGAGCACCTGAGCAGTTCGGTGGCAGTGGTGACCAGCAAAAACATGAAGTCGACCAAGACCACCATCCCCTTCGTGAAGAACAACGAGCTGGATTATGCCAAGCTCATCACTTGGATGGGTCTGTGGGCAGAACGCTGGGTGTGGCTGCTGTATGTCCTCATTGTGGTGTTGGTGGTGACGGCGGTGAGCAATGCCGCCAACCTGACGGACGGCATCGACGGATTAGCCACAGGGGTGGCGTCGGTGAACGGCGGCGCTTTGGCCATCCTCGCATGGGTGTCGGGTAATATCATTACGGCCAACTACCTTAATATTATGTATCTGCCCAATATCGGCGAGTTGGTGGTGTTTGTGGCTGCCTTCATGGGTGCCACCATCGGCTTCCTGTGGTTCAACACCCATCCTGCCGAGATATTTATGGGCGACACGGGGTCGCTGGCCATCGGCGGCATTATCGCTGTGTATGCCCTCTTGATACGCAAGGAACTATTGCTGCCGTTGCTGTGCGGTGTCTATTTAGTGGAAGACCTTAGTGTCATCATTCAGACGACCGGCTGCAAGCTGTACCGACGCAAGCACAAGCTGCCGCCCGACCAACTGGTGCCGATAGAGAAACGTCCCTTCCTGATGACGCCTATCCATCACCACTACCAAAAGAAGGGATTGGCAGAAGAAAAAATTGTGATGCGTTTCCTCATCGTGGCCATCATGCTGGCGTTGGTAAGCATCATTACATTGAAACTGAGATAACAAACAAGAAACACATCGAAATAAGATATGAGCATAGAGACTTTAGCTAAACAAGGACGAGAGAGCATTCACACGGGATTGGCCAGTGTCGACTCGCAAAAACTGCGTCGCCTGCGTAGCGAGCAGATGCGTCAATGCTTCAACCGTTTTGACGAGATGCCTTACAGAATGGAGTTTGTGGCACGCATCCGTGGCACAGAGTTTGTCAACGACGCCGCTTCCCGTTCGGTCAACGCCACTTGGTATGCTCTCGACAGCAACGAGGGCAAGTTGGTGTGGATTGCCAACGGCGACGACGCCAAGGCTGACTACAGCAAGTTGGTGCCGCTTGCCAAGGAAAAGGTGACGATGTTGGTGGCCGTAGGCAACGACACCAGCCGTCTGCACGAGGCATTCGACGGTCAGGTGCCGTCGGTGGTGGACGCACACAATATCGGTGAGGCGGTGCATGTGGCGTTCTATCGCAACATCGAGACACAGAAGGTGCTCTTCTCGCCTGCTGGCGACAATGGTAACGACGCCTATGGCGAGGGTGCCCGTTTCACTATGGAAGTCAACGAGGTGTAATAATAATTGACAACCACTAAAGATGCTGGTATGAAAAAAAGGGAGTTTAAACTGTCGCATGTGTTGAAGGGCGATCTGTGGCTGTGGTTAGTGGTGATGGCTTTGATGCTGATATCGCTGGTGGCTGTGTATAGCACCATCGGATTGCAGGCGGTCACCAAGGCATATACCACACCATGGCGTGCCTTCACCCGTCATGCACTCTATGTGGTTGTCGCCTTTGTGGAAATTGTGGCGTTGGCCAACATGAACTACCGTGTGTTCTCCAAAGTGTCGCGGCTGTTGTATGTCATCAGTTTGGCATTGTTGGTGGCTGTGATGGTGTTGGGAGGTAGATGGATGGAGATACCGGTGGTGGGACAGTTTCAGCCGTCCGAGATTGCCAAAGTGGTGTTGGTGCTCTTCCTCTCGCGACAGATTGCCGTCAACCGTGATATCCTTGACGAGAAAGCCTTCTTCTATCAACTGCTGATAGTGGTGGGATTGTCGGCTGGATTGATACTCCCCGAAAACTTCTCGACATCGGCACTGGTGATTGTGGCATCGTTGATGGTGATGCTGATAGGTGGTGTCAACACACGATATGTGTTGGTTTCAATGGGCGTGGTGTTGGCATTGGGTGTGGGTTTCTTGGCCTATTCGAGTCATGTCTACCACCAACAGCAACGTGAGTTGGCGGCTGGCGTTTACAACAAGGATGCTTCGCACGGATTGCTGGAACGTACCACGACATGGGGTCACCGTGTTGACTCGTGGCTCAACCCCAATCCTGACGAGTTGACACAGGAGAACATGGCTCGTATGGCTGTCGCCTCGGGTGGTTTCTTCGGCGTGGGTGTGGGCAATACGGTGCAGGCTCGTCTGATGAGTGAGGCTGATAACGACTTTATCTATGCCATCATCATCGAGGAATCGGGGATGCTTGGAGGCATCATCGTGTTGTTCCTCTACATCTTCTTCTTTGCCCGTTGCCTGCGTGTATCGCGTCGATGCAAAGGCTTCTTCGGGTCGTTGGTGTCGGCGGGATTGGGAACGATGATTTTCATCCAAGCTGTCGTCAACATGGGTGTGGCAGTGGGAGCGCTTCCCGTTACTGGACAGACGCTTCCGCTGATAAGCCGTGGCGGTACGGCACTTATCATGATGGGCTTTGCCGTAGGCATCATCCAGTCGGTGGCTTATGACACCAATAAAGTGGAACGGGCCGACGAAGACCGCAAACAAAAAAGCAAGGAGTTTATGGAGACGGTAGCCGTAGCCAACGAAAGCAACAACGGCACCACTGCAACTAATGAATAAAAAGAAAGGAATACAATATATGAAAGCTATCATCAGTGGAGGAGGAACGGGCGGACACATCTTTCCCGCCATTGCCATCGCCAACGCCATCAAGGAGCGTTGGAGTGACGCGGAGATTCTTTTTGTTGGAGCCGAGGGGCGTATGGAGATGGAGAAGGTGCCTGCTGCTGGATACGAAATCAAAGCTTTGCCCATTGCAGGATTGCAACGCCGTCTGACGTTGAAAAACCTCGCTGTCCCGTTCAAGATGCTGAAAAGCCAAAGAATGGTGAAGTCTATTCTGAAGGACTTCGACCCCGATATTGTGGTAGGCGTGGGTGGCTATGCCAGCGCACCGACGCTCAAGACAGCTGCCAAGATGGGGTACACCACGTTGTTGCAGGAACAAAACTCCTATCCAGGACTCACCAATAAGATGCTCTCCAAGACGGCTGCCACCATCTGTGTGGCTTTCGAGGGACTTGACAAATTCTTCCCTGCCGAGAAAATCGTCTTGACAGGCAACCCCGTGCGAAAAGACATCGAGGAGATGAAAGCCTCGCGTGAAGAGGGTTGTCGTTGCTTCGAAGTGAACACCGACAGGCCGGTGGTGCTCTCGGTGGGGGGCAGTTTAGGCGCTCGCAGCATCAACGAGATGATGATTAACCACCTGTCCTATTTCAAAGACAACAAGGTGCAGCTGATTTGGCAGACGGGCAAGTGGATGTACGAAGAGGCAAAACGGAAAGTGGCCGATGCTGGAGTTGAGGAATGGGTGAAGGTGCATCAGTTCATCAATCGAATGGATATGGCCTATGCCGCTGCCGACGTGGTGGTGAGCCGTGCTGGTGCCATCGCCATCAGCGAACTGTGCTTGGTAGGCAAGCCCATCATCCTGATTCCTTCGCCCAACGTGGCAGAAGATCATCAGACAAAGAATGCAATGGCTTTGGTGGAAAAGGGAGCCGCTTTGATGGTACGCGACGCCGAATGCAACGCTGTCGGCATCAGTGTGCTCAACCGTCTGCTGGACAATGAAAACCAGCGTGAAACCATGGCCAAGGCTTGTGGCCAAATGGGAGTGCATCATGCTGCCGAGCGTATCGTGGACGAGATTGTGAAATTGACAGACAAGAGCAAATGATGGAGACACATAAATCATATTATTTCTTGGGCATCGGCGGCATCGGCATGAGTGCCTTGGCTCGTTTCTTCCACCAACGAGGCGACAAGGTAGCGGGTTATGACCGCACTCCCAGCCAATTGACCGACGAACTGCAAGCCGAGGGAATCAGTATCCATTTCGAGGACGACCCCAATCAGATACCTCAACATATCGACCAAGTGGTCTATACTCCGGCCGTTCCTCAGGACACCGCCGAATACCAGCATCTTGCTGCAAGTGGTATTCCGATGATGAAACGGTCGCAGATGTTGGGCGAGTTGACACGAGGCAAGAAGTGCATCGCTGTGGCTGGTTCGCACGGCAAGACTACCACCAGTAGCATGATTGCCTATTTGCTTCACTCCTCTCCATTGGGTTGCAATGCCTTCTTGGGTGGAATATCCAAGAACTTCAACAGCAATATGGTGGTCAACCCTGAGAGTGAATGGGTGGTGGTGGAGGCCGACGAATACGATCGCTCGTTCCTTCAGTTGCATCCCTACTACAGCGTCATCACGGCTACCGACCCCGACCATTTGGACATCTATGGCACCCACGAGAATCTGTTGCAGGCTTTTGAGCAGTATGCGTCGCAAACCGACCCAGAGGGGGGACTCTTTGTGAAAGAGGGCCTCTTCGAGGACAGTCACCATCACGAGGAGCACCACCACGAGGAGCATGAGCAGGCGTCGTCAGTTAATGCCCAATCGGTGGCTACTCCACGACCCATCCATTTGCCTGAGACGGTGAGCCACAGCAGCTATTCGGCACATGGTATCGAAGCCGATTACTATGCCATCAATGTTCGCCACTATCATGGCAACATCTTCTTCGACCTTCGTACCCCCAAGGGTGTGTTCTACGACCTTCAACTCACCAACTCCAGTCTTTACAACGTCGAGAACGCGGTGGCGGCATCAGCGGTTGCATTGTCATGTGGATTGGACGAATATCAATTGCGACATGGATTGAAGACTTTTGCTGGCATTCGTCGCAGGTTCGACTTCCATATCAACGAGAAGAACATTGTCTACATCGACGACTATGCCCATCATCCGCAGGAAATCAAAGCCACCCTCGACAGCGTCCGCTATCTCTATCCCGACCATCGTGTCGTGGGGGTGTTCCAGCCGCATCTGTACACTCGCACACGCGATTTGGCACCCCAGTTTGCCGAAGCGTTGTCGTCGCTCGACGAGTTGGTGATGCTGGACATCTATCCTGCCCGCGAGAAACCCATCTTCGGTGTCAGCTCCAAGATGATACTTCAGCGGGTGAAGTCAATGAACAAATATTTGGTGGAACGTGACCAACTGGCCGACGTGGTGGTGGCACTTTGCCCGCAGGTGGTGGTCACCATGGGGGCAGGCGACATTGACCGACTGGTGCCCGACATTGAGCAAAAGTTGAGGGAAGCCTATGTTGATGAATAATAAAAAGTAAGACGATGAAGAAAAGCACAAAGATATGGCTCTGCATCCTTTTCGTGGTGTTGTTAGTGGCAATCATTGTTGTCTCCAACGTGGCACGTAACCATTCCCATGTGCGGGGTGTCCGTGTCGAGATTGACTATCAAGGTGCCGACACCCTTGTCACAGCCGCCGACATCGAGAGTCAAGTGCTGCTTCTCTTCCCCACGTTGACAAGCCAGCAGGTGCAGGAAATCGACGAGGCATCCATCCGCGATTCCATCGAAGCCAACCCCTATGTTGAAAGCTGCGACATATCGGTCAGTATCGACTGTCGTTTGGTGGTCGAAGCCAAGCAGCGTGTCCCTGTGATGCGTCTCTTCTTGGACGGGGTGGAGGGTTACGTCGACCGTCAAGGAAGGTTCATGCCCGTCAGCGAGGAGGGAGATGCCGATGTGTTAGTCGCCAACGAGGCACTCCACGAACGGATTGTAGACCCACAGCGTCTCGATTTGGCTGTCTTGGCCGAGGATACCGTCCGTCGTCGTTCGGGGGTGGTGGCCATGTGGCAACTGGCATGTTATCTTTACGACCATCCTGAGGTTGGGGTGCTTTTCGACCAAGTGTATGTCAACAAGGATCGTGACTTGGTGTTGGTGCCCAAGGTGGGTAACCATCTGGTTGTCGTGGGCACTCCCGATAACTTGGAACGCAAGCTGTCGGACTTGGTCACCTTCTACCGTCAAGGAATGCCCAAAGTGGGGTGGGAAAGCTACAAACTCATCAACCTCAAATACGAAGGGCAAGTGATTTGCCAAAACAGATAGCTCTTTCGAGAATAATAACAATTGATAATAAACATTTAAACATATAGCATTATGAGTAACACAAACGAAATTATTGTAGGTCTGGACATCGGTACCACCAAGATTGCCTGCTTTATCGGACAACGCAGCGAATCGGGGAAGGTGAAGATTCTGGGCTATAGCAAGACCGAATCGGCGGGTGTCGACAAAGGCATTGTCATCAATGTGCTCGACACATCCAATTCCATCAAACAGGCCGTCAAAGAGGCTTCCGACCGTGCTGATGTCGAGGTCGAAAGCGTCTATGTGGGTGTCGCTGGACAACACATCCGTAGCTCTCGTAACCAAGGCACGGTGATGATTCCAACCGACCACAGATTGATTCAGGAAGACGACCTGAGAAAACTTATCGACACACAGTATCACACACTCCTCAGACCCGGTGAGGAAATCATCCACGTGCTGCCGCAGAACTACATCATCGACGGGCAGGAACTCTCGACGGAGATTTCCCCTGTCGGTGTCCCAGGTCACGAGCTGCGTGCCAACTTCCATGTTGTCACAGGCAACACCACCAATCTTGAAGCCATCCGTGAGTCCATCAAGTTGGCAGGACTAAAGGTGGACGGTGTGATTCTCGAACCCGTGGCTTCCTCCTATGCCGTCCTCGACGACAGCGACCGCAATGTGGGTATCGCGTTGGTAGACATTGGTGGCGGTACCACCGACATCGCCATCTTCACCGACAACATCATCCGTCACACATCGGTGCTTCCCCTTGCTGGCGGCGTGATTACCAACGACATCAAGGAGTCGTGCCAGGTGATGAAGAACCAGGCAGAGGCATTGAAGACCCGTTTTGGCAACTGCCTGCCCCAGATGGTCAGCGAGAACGACTATATCTCCATCCCCGTCTTCAAGAGCCACACCCCCAAGGAAATCAACATGAAGACACTGGCCAGCATCATCAGCTCGCGTACCAAGATGATTCTCGAACAGGTGGATTACGAAATTAAGATTTCCGAATATGGCAAACAGCTTATCGGTGGCGTGGTGCTGACGGGCGGCGGTTCGCAGCTTACCAACATCAAGGAGTTGGCTTCCTATACACTCGGCATCGAAAGCCGCATCGGCGACCCCACCATCCACCTCGAACTCGAAAACCGCGAGGAACTGGCCAACGGTATGTATTCCACTGGTATCGGTCTCGTTCTCTACGGTATCGAGCAGTCGGAGTATCGTCGTGCCCACGAGCCTGAACCCGAACCCGAGCCCGAACCGATGCCCGACCCCATCGCTCCATTCCCCGTCAACCCCGAGCCGGAAGAGGAGAAGAAGCCTCGTCGTCGCGGTGTTCTCTTCGGCGGTCGCGGCAACAAGGACAAAGAGAAAAACGAGAAGAAGGAAAGTTCCGAAAAAGGCTCTGGCTTCATCTCGTCGGTCAACGACTACCTTGTGAAAATGTTCCTCGAAAACGGCAACGAAAAAGAAGATTAAAAGGTTTATTTACAATAAAGAACAAACGAATGTTAGTAAGTTGTTGATAACTTGTTTGGGCAAGTGTTGTGTAGTTCAGAGCATCCGTGTAATTTTACACTCTGATTATAAATATCTGAAATAAGTTTAAAGCACTGTCGACAAACGTTATAGTATTTATGAAGGGCGTCTGCCCGAAGTAAAAAACAACATTTTTACTAAACAGAGACATAAACGAGATACGAAGATGGATGAAATGAATAATACCCCAATGTTAACCTTTGATGCTCCTGTCGAGCAGTCCTCTTACATCAAAGTCATCGGTGTCGGTGGTGGTGGCGGCAACGCTGTCAACCATATGTACGAGGAAGGCATCAATGGTGTCGACTTTATCATTTGCAACACCGATATGAAGGCACTCTCCACCAGCCCTGTGAGCCATCGTATCGTATTGGGCAACTTGGGTGCAGGCAATGTCCCCGAGCGGGCACGTCGTGCAGCCATTGAGCACAAGGACGAAATCCGCGAAGCCATCAGCCACAACACGCAGATGCTCTTCATCACCGCTGGTATGGGTGGTGGTACGGGAACGGGTGCCGCTCCTGTCATTGCCGAGATTGCCAAAAGCATCGAACTCGATGACGAGGATGTGAAGCACATTCTTGTGGTGGGTGTCGTCACCATGCCGTTCAGCTGGGAAGGCCGTCGCCGCATGAAACAAGCCGAGGAAGGCGTGGCAAAACTCCGCGAACACGTCGACTCGCTCATCATCATCAACAATGACAAGCTGGCCACCTTCCGCAACATGAAGATTGAGGAGGCTTTCCGCAAAGCCAACGATGTCCTCTTCACCGCTGTGAAAGGCATTGCCGAGATTATTACCGTCAATGCTTATGTCAACATCGACTTCCGCGATGTCAACACCGTGATGGAGAACTCGGGCACCGCTCTGATGGGCACTGGCGTGGGTCACGGCGAGAACCGTGCCATCGACGCCATCCGTGCCGCTACCGAGAGCACGCTGCTTAACGACCAGGACATCACAGGCTCGAAGAACGTCCTTCTCTACTTCTCCTTCGCTCCTACCGAGAGTATCACCATGGAGGAGATTGGCGATGTGACCGACTTCTTGCTCGACATCACTGGTGGCGATGCCGATGTTATCTGGGGCGAGGGCTCCGACGAGAACATCAGCGAGGACGAGTTGAAGATCACCCTTATCGCCACAGGTTTCCAGAAGAACGAGCATCAGGAGGAACCTGGCAAAGTCATCACACTGGACGAAAAAGGCAAAGTCACAGGCATCATCCCTGAGAAAGCCTCTGCACCAGTTGATGTGACCCCTGTTCAGACGACCACTACGGAAGTTCCCCAACCCCAAGACGTGACTCCCCAGAAGCAAGAGGAAACCAAGCGTGTCTTCGACCTCAATGAGATGCCTGAGGAGCAGCCCGTGAAGGAGGTCAAAAGCCAAGTGGAGACCCCTGCTCCCACCGATGACGACATCCATTTGGTCACCCACGCCGTGGAAGAGGCATCGCAGCAAGTGCGCAACATTGCCCATCAGCAAGTGGCAGGAATGAGTGAGATGCAGCAGCCTGTCGAAGAACGTGTCGAGACGCATCGCCAAGCTGCCATCCAGCAAACCACCGTTGCTCCTCAGCCTGCTATGGCTTACGAAGAAGTGGCTGTCGAAGAGAAGGAGTCCACGCCTTCGATGTCCTTCGCTCAACCCAGTGTGGCGCCTGCACCTGCCTATACCCCGATGCCTGAGATGCCGATAGGCAAAGCCGCCTTTGGCGACGCTTCGGGTTGTATGTCCAAGAACGACCGCATTAAAGCCATCAACGAACTGCTCCACTCCCATCAGGACGGTCCCGACATGGTCGCCGCCATCCCCGTCTCCCAGTTGGACAGCAACATCGAGATTGACGTCGCCCCCCATTCCGACCGCACCGCCATCGTAGGCAAGATGGTCGGCAAAGGTGGTGACATGCGCAACCTCAACAGTTTCCTCTACCCTAAAGTCGATTAACCATCGCGACGCCTCAGCCTCACGCTGAAATAAGTAAAGCAAAATCATAAAGCTATATGCATTGTCGGCCATGCCCGCAAGGACGTGGCCGACTCTTTTATAGAAACTTCCATCCAGTTTCCCTCTGATGGAATTGCTTTTTAAATATCTGTCAACAAAATACATCGTTAAAAAATCTTTTTTTATTATTTAGAGCATCTTTTGCAAGCCAACATTCTTTCGTGCTTGCAATTAATAAATAGTCTGCTGTTTTGAAAAATGCGAGATAAGTGAGGATTTTTTTTCGACTTTTTTTCTCCAACTTTTTACTTTTATACATATTACACTGATTTCAAACATATTCTCCACTAAGCCTCCACTATACCAGTGTAGCCCAGTGTAGGTTCAGTGTAGGATCAGTGTAGAATCAGTGTAGACAGAGTGGGGAAAAAAGGGTGATTTTTTTCCTTCACGGTTTTTTGAAAAAACAGTATATTTGCAGAGTCTTACACTTTCATATTTTTTTATGAATTAAAAGAAAGTCAATTGTATAAAACACATTAGCCATGAAACGAAACATATTATTGATCTTCTTTGTCGTGTCGTTCTCGACATTGTCGGCACAGAATGTTATCGACACCATTTGTGACACCGCCCGATACTACTATTACTATCAATGGCAGGGGTACGACAATGCACCCGTTTGCGATAGTTGCTTGTCAGTGGACAACCTACCACTTTCAACTCCACCAGCAGATTGTCCTACAGTGGGAGGCATCTCTTTCGACCAGGCAGGACATTGGCTCCTTATCTGCCTCCGATTTACTATCATGCAGAGGAAAACACGTTTGGACCACCTTCTGACACACTTTGTAATGGACAACCCAAAACTGCTGAGTGTGCCACCCGTTTCTACACCAGCCGACCACTGCAGGTTGTGGGTCTTGCCGTAGGAATGATTCTAAAACTATGTCGTGAGGAGGATATGGGAGTAGAAGCTCGACAGGAACTGCGAATATGGATACCACAAGGCGATTCTCTATTTGCCCTCGATTCCGTGACGGTGACGTATGCCAACCTGGCTCATAGACATAGGGTGCTTAATACCTATTGCCCAAATGCGGATGGAAGCCAATATTTTATTCGAGAATGGACAGATCCCATAGACGATGAACATTATAATGGACAAGGATATCGCTATGTATATATGTATGATGGATATTTCGATAAACCAATCACTGTCTCAGACACTTTCTATATTGGCATGAGGGGGCGTACTGATTGCGTCAATCTAGGATGGACTACGAGCACGTCTAGCGTTGGACCGTATGTTCCCCATGTAACAAACTGGTGGTTTGCATCAGTAGGGAAATACGGAGGAGAACCCTCTCCTTACGGTTGTGGTTCAATTCTGCATTCATGTCGATACGACATACATAGAGTATGGAGGGAGTGCAGTACGGGTCCTTGGCTGGACCAAAAAGATCACTGGATGAGATATGGGAATTCTCCAGAATATGTGTTTAACATGGGTGCCAGTCAGTTCCTTTTCCCCATCATCATCCCCGAGCCTTTCCATTGCCCCGAGGTGCAGAACATCCGCGTGACGAGCCAGACAGCCACCACCACCATCGTGGAGTGGAACGCCCACGACCACCATGCCTACTATGAATATGTCTACGGCGTGGAGGGCAGCGACCCCGATACCCTGCCTGTGCTCTATGTCACCGACACCTTGACGGGA
>CAJOQB010000053.1 GCA_905236405.1 uncultured Bacteroidales bacterium | reverse complement strand
GAAAATGGCCATCGTGATGGGAACCGAGGGCGACGGCCTGCCCGTGGCGACCATTGACCAATGTGACTATGTGGTGACCATCCCTATGCAACGAGGTGTCGACTCGCTCAACGTGGCAGCGGCTGCCTCTATTGCTTTTTGGCAACTAAGGAAAAAATGACGATTATCTGACGCGGCACATCATAATGCCGTCGCGTAAAGGGAGTAGGATGTTGTCGATTCGAGGGTCGTCAACAACATATTGGTTGAACTCGTCGAGCAAACGGGTGTCGGCATCGGGGTTGAGGTCGGTTCGCAACACCTTGCCACTCCAAAGGATGTTGTCGACAAGCATAACACCTCCCCTTCTCATCTTGGGAAGCAGCATTTCGTAATAGTCGGGTGTGCTAGGTTTGTCGGCATCGATATAGGCCAAATCAATGCCGTCGGGCAATGCCGATATGACCTCACGGGCGTCGCCAATATGTATCTGGACCTGCCGCTCCAGTTTCGCCTCCCGAATGTTACGACGAATGACCTCCTCTATTTCGTCGTTCACCTCGATTGTGTGGACCACCCCACCCTCGACAACACCTTGTGCCAGACAGATGGCCGAATAACCCACAAACGTCCCCACTTCCACCACCAAGCGTGGCTGGACGATTTTCGAAATCATCGACAGAAACGAACCTTGAAATTGACCCGCCACCATGCGGGGATAGGCCGAGTGAAGATGCACCCACCTCTCAATCTGTTGCAGTTGAGGGGTGGGTATTTTCGTATGCTCGTCACAGTAATGTTGCACCTCTTGCGGAGTGATGTCAAAGGTGACAGGTTTCATAACTCTCAACGATTTAGAGGCTCTTCAACAATTGTTCCAGTTCCACCTCGTCGTGTATCAGCACTTCGCGAGGTTTGGAACCGTTGTGGGCACCGACGATACCTGCGGCTTCCAGTTGGTCGATGACACGACCTGCACGGTTGTAGCCCAATTGTAATTTGCGTTGCAGAAGCGATGTGGAGCCAAACTGTGCCGCCACCACCAATCGGGCGGCGTCGTTGAAGTATTCGTCTTTTTGTTTAGGGTCGAAGTCCTTATTGGGTTCTTCGTTCTCGTCGAGGTATTCAGGCAGGATAAACCCTTCACTGGTGGTCTCTTGGTTGCCTATGAAGTTGACCAGACGCTCTATCTCTTCCGTTTCAATCAAGGCGCATTGCAAGCGAACCATGTCTGAACCCGCCAACGAAATCAACATGTCGCCGCGACCAATCAACTGGTTGGCGCCAGCAGCGTCGAGAATGACACGCGAGTCGATGACCGAGGTGACGCGGAAGGCGATACGGCCAGGGAAGTTGGTCTTGATGTTGCCGGTGATGATGGAGGTGGTGGGACGCTGGGTGGCCACAATGAGGTGGATGCCTACTGCGCGAGCCAGTTGAGCCAAGCGAGCAATGGGCATCTCCACCTCTTTGCCTGCAGTCATAATCAAATCGGCAAACTCGTCAATGATAAGAACGATATAAGGCAGAAAGCGGTGGCCGTTGGCGGGATTGAGTTGGCGTGCCTTGAACTTGGCGTTGTATTCGGTAATCTTGCGGACTTGGGCCGATTTCAGCAAATCGTAGCGGTTGTCCATCTCGATGCATAGCGAATTAAGTGTACGTACCACCTTCTTGACATCAGTGATGATGGCATCGTCGCTATCAGGCATCTTGGCCAGAAAATGACGGTCGATTTTGCTGTAGAGCGAGAGTTCCACCTTCTTGGGGTCAACCATGATGAGTTTTAACTCCGAAGGGTGTTTCTTGTATAGCAACGAGGCAATGACGGCATTTAAGCCGACGGACTTACCTGTACCTGTGGCACCGGCCATCAACAGGTGGGGCATCTTGGCCAAGTCGGTGACATAAGGCTCGTTGGAGATGGTCTTGCCCAATGCAATAGGCAGTTCGTACTTGGTGTTCTTGCGGAAAGCGTCGCTGCTGAGCATGGTCTTCATGGAGACCACTTGGGGATTGCTGTTAGGCACCTCGATACCGATGGTGCCTTTGCCTGGCAATGGGGCGATGATACGGATGCCGAGTGCTGAAAGCGACAAGGCGATGTCGTCCTCAAGCCCTTTGATTTTGGCAATGCGGATGCCCGGAGCGGGTTTGATTTCGTATAATGTGACAGTCGGGCCTGGTGCAGCTTTGATGTCGACAATCTCAATGCCATAGTTGCGGAGCGTCTCGACAATACGGTCCTTGTTGGCAATCAACTCTTCTTGTGTCACCTTGACGTTGCGTGTCTCCCAGTCTTCCATCAGGTCAATGTCGGGCATCTGGTAGTGTGGGTAGTCCAAGTGGGGATCGTATTCGCTGTCGAGGGTAAAGTGTTTACGCGATTCTGTCGGTTCCTCTTGTTCACTGCCATCGTCGACAGTTTCGGTCTCTGGTTGATGTTCCACAATGGTGAACGAGGGACCGTTGTCGTCGGCTTTCGGTTTTTCATCTTTTTTCTCCTCTTCGCCACGTGCACGAGCATTCACACGTGCAAACTCGTCATCGATGTCGAGAATAGGATTGTCTTTGTCTATCCCATTGTCTGTCTCTTTCTTCTCTTCTGTCTCACCTTCAATAGAAAAAGGAATATCTGCTGTTGCAGCAGTACGTATACGATTCTGTTTGTTTTCCTCTGTGCTATTGTCGACGACAAAAGGCTGCTCAGGCTCAAATTCAACTCCCGTCTCCTCTTTCGATGGCTCTTCTTGTTTCTTTTTAAAGAGTCGATTCCATAGAGACTGTTTTTCGGATGTCGGCTCTTGCTCAAGATGTTCCACCTTCTTTTCCTCGACAATGCTTTCAGACTCGGTGACAGGCAGTTTGATTTCGGGCACTTTCACATGATGCACAAAGACGAGGAAGATGCAGGCCAAGGCCACCAACAATATGGGAGTGAATCCTCGTATGGCACCACACAATCCTTCGGCACTGAAATAGCCAAAGGTGCCCACCCAAGAGACAATGTCGTTACCACCTTTTCCTGTAATGATATGGTTGACATATCCCAGTGTGCAGGAAAGCCAAGCCATCCAGAAAAGAGTGATGAGCGATGTGGGACCCAGCGAAAGCGTCTTGACATTGACCAGTCGCAATCCATAAATAAAGAAAAGGAAGCTGAACCCCAAGGCTGCCACTCCAAACGTGCTTTTGCAGAACAAGACAGCAATCCGTTCCCCCAAGGTGCCGAACCAGTTGTTCTCTTCGCCCGAGATATAAAACGACACTATTGCCACCAACAAAAAAATAGAGAAAAGAATCAAAAAAACACCACAGATTTTCCTGAAATCCTCGCTCTTTAGGAACTCCATGAACTTTTTGCCATATTGGGAATTGCCATTGCTGCTCTTTTTTGAAGCCGTTTTCTTGTAGTTTTTTTTCTTGTTTGAGCCTTTTGCCATGATACACAATTACTTATTATCAAATGATAGTAAGCAAAAATACACATAAAAAATTGGAAAACAACAGGTGTTAAACCGCTATTTTCCAACTGTCTTTTGTTGAAAAGTATTCCGGATTACCTCAAGCTATTTCTTAATCATGTTATCAAACTCTTCGTGTGTGACAGGGCGTGCTTGTTGTGTCAGTTCAATATATTCTTTATAATACTGAGCCACATCGTCGGTGTTTTCAATACGCTCTGCCACAAGATGAATGCGTCTCCCCTTTACAGCGTTGTCGGAATAGGTAAGGTCAAACTCCAACACGGGATGCTGCAAACCCCAGAAGGGTGCTTGCCAATGCTCAATCCATAATTCTTCTGCCACCCAAATGGCACCATGCACCTCGGGAAGATTCACATCGTAAAGAACAACACGTTGTCCTGCCAATTGTTTTGTCTGATCCGTTCTTTTATATATATCAGACAGAAGACGATTGGCTTCGTCAAGGTCACCATTGCGTTGTGCTTCTTTTATATGTTCCAAACTCTCGCAATATTCCCTGATGTTTTCACATAGATGACCGTCGCAATAGAATATCTGCCCGTCGGGAATGGTGACACCTTGTTGATAAAACATTTTTTCAGGCCAGAATAATCGATATGTGCTATTCAGTTGCATATAACTGCACTTCTCATCAATGGCAGACAAGAAAAAACCTTTCGGCTTGACATTTTGAGCCGATTTGTTCGACCTATTGGTGTTGTTCATGTCTGGAGTGATTCTCTCAGGAGTGCTTTCGACAAAATCGGATTTCAATTCGAGTTTGTCTTTTGTTTGATAGTATATCACCCCCCGAAACCATTTCTGTTCTTTATCTATTTGAATGGCAGTTTGAGAATCATGCTTGTTTTTAGCAGTATTCTTGTTTTGTGCGGTGACACCACCCATCATCAGAGACAATGCCATGGTCAATGTCACGAATAGTTTCATGTGCATACTCTTTTACTATTATTCGTCATCTTCTTGGAGATACTTCAACTCCTCGGACAATTCTTCGTTGAAGGCTTTCTTGGTCGCGTCGTCCATTTCTTTATAGCCTGCAGGCATCAGAAAGTCGACATCCTTTACTTTACCCTTGATGATTTCGGTGGCGGTGACGGTGATGGCACGGCTGTCGCCCAAATCCTGCGAGAATTCGAGAGGCATTCCTTTCACGCCTTGAACAAAAGAGTTCACTTCGGGACCCATTTCGTCAGAATACCAGATGTCCACAGTGTTGTCTTTGCCTTCTTCATCAAATGCATGAATACGGGCCAATTTTGCATCATAACCGGCAATTTTCTTCTTTTGACCATCGATATATTCAATGTAAAAACCCTCTGTAACAGGAATGGTCAAACTGTCTATATCCGACTGCGTGTATGTGCTACGGGTAAAAATCTTTCCGTCGCCCGAATAGGTGGTCAGTTCGATATCTTTGGCGGCCAAATATTGCAGCAACATGGAGAGGTCTTGGCAAACAGTAACCTTACGACCGTCTTGGATAATACGGTTAATCATCGGACTATTGGTAAATAACAAACTCGATGTTACCATTTGTTCGCCCATGACTTTGATTTCTGCTGTTGAGCTTTCCTCAGGAATATTAATGGGCACATCGCCTGTTGAAGTGATGGTATACTTAATGATACCTTTGAATTTGTTTTGGGCATTGAGGCTCAGCGAGCCAATAAGCATTGCAGACAAAACCGCAATTGTGAAAATTCGTTTCATTGTTATGTGATGTATTTATTGAATGATCAATATTTATTAATGTGACTTATTTCCAATGGGTAAAAGCAAAGGCAAAGAGCAACGTAATCCCACCGTGGTAATCTGATGATAAGGATTGGCATCAAATCCTGCCAGAGACTGAGGTAATTGGGTTCCGTCGAATGTTGACGAGAATGTCTGTGTGTTGGCAAAATCGGCAAAGGCCACCACGCGGACTGCAAAATCTTTTGACAAACTGTATTCGATACCAGCTTCGAATCCGCAGCCCAAACCGAAAATCCCCTCCGGGTTGTCAGACAACGATGTCGTGATATTATTTGTGGGATTGGTAAGCTCGAAATTGTTTAAACGGAAGTTAGCTTCTATTCCCACTCCATACACAAATGACATTCGTTTGCGGATGGGTTGGTATGCACGCATGGCCAAACCAACTTGATTCAGACTAACCATCTCGTTGATGGCGTTGTTCAATTGGAATGTCGATGTGGCAAAATAGAGATTGAAACTGGTGGCACTTGGAAGACGGATTCCCAGTCCCAGTGACTCGCTAACAGCATGGAATACTGGTTCGTTGGAATGAATCAACGACAACGACGAGTAATTAATTGCGTTGATTGATCCCATACCAACACCCATTTCCAGACAAGTCGTTTTGCGTGGTTCTTTGTCACATCTTTTTTCATTGCATCCGTTGTGTCCAGGTTTCTTGTCGCAAATTCCGCAATTCGGGTCTCCCTGGTGTTTGCCACAATGTTGTTCGGGTTGAGAAACAGGATTTGCATTACATGCATGTTGCTGTGCATGATGAGGGCAAGCTTTCTCAGGTGCAGCAGGCGAAGTATCTGGGTTAGGACGGGCCTGCAACGAGGGCATCTCACCGGGACGGGGTAATGGGGTTGATTGTGGTTGTTGAGCCATGGCAAAACTACCCACCATCAAGGTTGCCATCAGAATGAGTGATGTTCTTTTCATACTTGTTCTGAATTATTAAAACAATGCATTAACGCGACACCACTTTTTTTATTGCATCTACAAAATGATGAATGTCGTCCTCGGTGGTGTCGAAACTGCACATCCAACGTACCACATTGTTACTTTCGTCCCAATCATAGAAGAAGTAGTCGTCCAACAGTTTGTGCCATGCATCGTGTGGCAGCTGGGCAAAGACGCTGTTAACTTGTACTGGATACATCACTTTGACTTGCGGAACATCCTTTAGACCCTCGTATAACAGGTGAGCCATATGGTTGCTATGTTCAGCATTACGTCGCCATAGTTCATCTTTAAGATAGGCTTCAAATTGTACTGCAACGAAACGCATCTTGCTGCACAACTGTGACATTTGTTTGCGACGATATTTCACACCGTCGTCCAGCAAAGGATTGAGCAGCACCACGCTCTCCCCCATCATCAATCCGTTCTTTGTACCGCCAAACGAGAGACAATCGACTCCGCAATCAGTGGTCATTTCTTTAAACGTGCAATTCAATGCCACAGCCGCATTGGCCAATCGGGCACCATCCATGTGAAGATACATATTGTATTCGTGTGCCAAGTCGGCAAGGGCTCTGATCTCGCCGAGTGTGTACAAGGTTCCCAACTCGGTGCTTTGAGTAATACTGATAGCCTTGGGTTGCGAGTGGTGTTCAAATCCAAATCCGTGCAACTGTGTTTTCACCAGTTCAGGAGTTAGTTTGCCGTCAGGTGTATGTACCGTGAGTAATTTGCAACCCACGATGCGTTGTGGTGCGCCGCATTCGTCAACATTGATATGTGCAGTGTCGGCACACACCACCGCGTGGTGAGAACGACACATAATATCGATATTCAAAACATTCGCGCCTGTGCCATTGAACACAAAATAGACTTTTGCCTGTCGTCCGAAATATTCCTTGAAGAGTTCCTCGACACGACAGCAATATTCGTCGTCTCCATAGGCCAATGCATGTTCCACGTTTGCGGCAGCAATAGCTTGTAATACCTCAGGACTGATGCCTGAATGATTGTCACTACCGAATCCTCTTTTCATAATGGTTGATTATTTGTCAATAGATGCCAAAAAATCTCGGTTGTTGCGAGTGTGTACAATTCTTTTCTGCAGTTCTTCCATAGCCTCTTGCGGGGTGAGGTCAGCCAGCACTTTGCGAAGGCCTTGTACACGTGCCACAGTGAAACTGTCGAGTAGCAAGTCCTCGCGTCGAGTACTCGATGCGGTCAAGTCGATAGCTGGATAGATTCGTTTGTTGGCCAGTTTGCGGTCCAGTTGCAGCTCCATATTGCCGGTGCCCTTGAATTCCTCAAAGATGACATCGTCCATCTTCGACCCTGTTTCAGTTAAAGCGGTAGCAATGATGGTAAGACTTCCTCCGTTTTCTATCTTTCGGGCAGCGCCAAAGAAACGCTTGGGTTTTTGGAGTGCGTTGGCCTCCACACCGCCCGATAGTACCTTTCCCGATGCTGGCTGCACGGTGTTGTAAGCACGGGCCAAACGGGTGATGGAGTCAAGAACAATGACCACATCGTGTCCACACTCGGTCAGTCGTTTGGCTTTCTCAAGTACTAAATTAGCTATCTTCACATGGTTCTCGGCTGGTGCGTCGAATGTTGAGGCAATCACCTCGGCGTTGACGCTGCGTTGCATGTCGGTCACCTCCTCGGGGCGTTCGTCAATAAGCAGCACCATCAGGTAAACCTCAGGATGGTTGGCGGCGATGGCGTTGGCCACCTCTTTCAGCAGGGTGGTTTTGCCCGTCTTGGGCTGTGCAACAATCAATCCACGCTGTCCTTTTCCAATAGGGGTGAACATGTCGATGATGCGGGTGGAAAGCGTCTGTCCTTGATGGCCCGTTATTTGGAATTTCTGGTTAGGGAACAGAGGCGTCAACGATTCAAAGGGGACTCTGTCACGAACCACTTCGGGGCTCAAGCCGTTGATGTCCTTGACTTTCACCAAAGGGAAGTATTTTTCGTTTTCGCGAGGGGGACGGATGGTACCGCACACGGTATCACCTGTTTTGAGTCCATATTGACGGACAATATTGCTTGCTACAAAGATATCGTCAGGAGAGCTCAAATAGTTGTAATCCGAAGAACGAAGGAAACCATAATTTTCGTTAGGCATAATCTCCAAAACACCTTCCGTTTCGACCACACCCTCAAGCATCAACACCATGTCTTCATACCGATGTTCACGATATCGATGTGAATTGATGTCGTTTTGTACAGGCGCTTCTACAATCGGTTTGGAAATAGCAGGGGGTGTTGGTGTTGACGATGCAACAGGAGGAGTTGTCACAACAGGTACATCAACCTTTGCAGGAGATGACTTTGTTATAATCGGTTTTGCCTTGACCTCTATTTTTTTATCATCAGCGACATCCGATTCTTTCTCCGTCTTGACCTCAACACTTTTTTGTTCAACCGTTGGCATAGGAGTGGCAATTACCTCATCTGATATTGGTTTCTTGTTTTTAGGCGGTCTGCCACGTTTACGTTTGGGCTGTTCCACAACAGGTGCAGCTTGTTCTGTTGGTTTCCTTTCAGATGTATTGTTTTCTGTTTGAGGAATTGTAGGTTCTGCCTTGGCAGAAGTAATGGGTTTCTCGTCGCGAACGTCGGCAGCCTTCATTGCAGCCTTGGCGGCGGCAGCAGCTTTCTCGGCAGCCGAGGGACGACCAGGATGGCGTGCAGGTTTCGGAACCGGCGTTGATTGCATGTCCTGTTGGACTGGTGTTTCGTCCACTGATCCGATGGCAGGAAGGCTAAACAAATCGGGCACCGATGATATCTCGGGTATTTCGAAGTCAAATGCTTTCACATTCAACTTGGTTTCGTTGTTGTTGTTCTTAGGCATCGATGGTTTTGTCTGATTTGTACGTTTCACATTCGACTCGGCGATAGGTGAAGGCTTAAGTCGGCTGCGTCGTGGACGCTCTTCGGCAACACGCTCTTCATCGGCTGATGCTGTCGAGGCAGCCTGCATGTCGAGTACTTTGTACACAAGTTCCTGTTGGTTGTAACGTGAAATACGAGATATGCCCAACTCTTTAGCGAGTTCCTGCAACCTTAGTAAAGGCATATCGGTCAATTCTTTTTTAGTATACATTTAATTTAAAATGGAGTATTGTTCTTTCTGTTTTGATTGGAAAACGACCTAATCATTTGACTGCTTATACAATATAGCATGTGTTGAAATAAATAAGGTCGGCTGAAAACTTTTGCAAAAGTATGTTTTTTTTATAATCTGCAAAAAATATTTTGCCAATCTAACAAAATGATGTACTTTTGGCAATCAAATCTTTCTCTTGCTCATGTCTGTAAGAGATTAATAATTATCAATGTTTCAAAGAATAAATTGAATTTTAATAACCACTAATATCAGTTAAAAATGAACATTCCTCAGAATTTACGTTACACCCAGGATGACGAATGGGTGCGCATTGAAGGCGAATTTGCATTTGTTGGTATCACCGACTACGCACAACATGAGTTGGGCGACATCGTTTTCGTAGATGTTGATTGCGAAGGCGAAACCATCGAAGCCGGCGAGGCTTTCGGTAGTGTTGAAGCAGTTAAGACTGTGGCAGACCTCTTGATGCCTGTCAACGGTGAAGTTGTTGAGTTCAACTCCGAACTCGAAGATGCTTCGGCCATCAATAACGATCCCTATGGTGCTGGTTGGATTATCAAAATCAAACCCGCCAACATGGCTGACATTGATGCTCTGCTCGACTCCGAGGCTTACAAAGCAAAAATTGGTGCCTAAGCATTCATTAAGTCTTTGTCAAAAAAGCATTGAGGTTTGTGACTTCAATGCTTTTTTCTTTTTTATCACCCTCCTATTCTTGCTTGTTATGCCCGAAGAAATATTGTCCTTTGCCAACGGTTTGTTTCCCGTATTGTATGGCATTCTGTGGACAATGATGATAACAGGCCATGCAGCAAAAACAATGGTGCTGCCATTGTGGACGTCCGTTGACGAGTGTGATGTTGTCTATAGGACATACCTCTTGGCAAACACCGCACGAGATACAGTTGTCAAGCGTCTTGAACGGTTTGTCGCTGATTAGTATGGACCGGAACAGAGTGTTGATGGGATGCGACTTAATCCAGGGCAATGAACCTACAGTCAATTCGTGAGCATATCGCCGTCCCATGACCGATTCTACTATTTGCGGTATTCGTTCACGTGCAGCATCTATTTTTTTACATTCTTTATCAGGTGTGTCCAAGTGGAAACCAGGTAGATTGATATATGTCTCTGGCATCAATACGCTGTATTTTCCTTGTAGATTAATGCCCTTTTGTTTCAAAGCATCAGTAAGTATTTCCGCTGTCTGACCCACCTCGTCACCCGCAGTACATACCATATATGTATAGGACGGTAAGGTGTTGAGTTGCATCTTTGCGATGAAATCCAACACGATGGGCGCTGGTGCCCACGCATAGACGGGGAACACAAACCCTAACGACTCGTCTTTTGAAAAAGTGTAAACCAAGTCTTTCTTCTCTTTCAACTCGGTGGGAATAAAGATTAATTTCTCGTTCATTTTTTGAGCCATTGTCTCGGCCACAAAACGACTATTGCCGCATCCTGAATAGTAGAATATCATTTTGTTTCAGTTTGTTGTATCGTCATTCTATAGGTGAACGACAATGCAAAGATAGGAAAAATAACATTGTCTTTTGTTATTCTTTAGTGTCAGAAACCAAGTTTTGTGTATATTTGCAATCGCTTTACATGTTCTATTGAACAACAGTTGTGTAATTACATCGTATTGAAAAATAATATAATACAATAAATGAATTCAAATAAATACATAGGAGCTCATGTTAGTGCCTCAGGCGGTGTCACCAATGCCATCACCAACGCCAAGGCTATTGGAGCGAACGCCTTCGCCCTTTTCACTCGCAACCAGAAGTCGTGGACAAGCAAGCCATTGGACGAGAGTACCATCCGTACATTCCGAGAGGAATTGCCCAAGGCTGGGTTCGACCCACACCATGTTCTGCCTCACGACAGTTACCTGATCAACCTCGGCAACCCCGACCCCGAAGCGTTGCAAAAATCACGTGCCGCATTTCTCGACGAGATGATGCGAGTGGACCAACTGGGCCTGTATTGGCTCAATTTCCATCCAGGAGCACACCTCAACCAAATCAGCCCCGAAGAATGTTTGGACCAAATTGCCCACGAAATCAATTTCGCACTCGAGCGGACGACACAAGCGGTGGCTGTCATCGAGAACACAGCAGGGCAAGGGAGCAACCTGGGTTATCGGTTCGACCAAATCGCACGTATTATCGAGGGGGTGGAGGACAAAAAACGTGTGGGAGTGTGTATCGACACATGCCACACTTTTGCCGCCGGTTACGACCTGAAGAGCGAATCGGGGTACAACGCCACATTCGATGAGTTTGATCGAGTGATAGGGTTCAATTACCTTAAGGCCATTCATCTTAATGACAGCAAGAAAGACTGTGGCTCACGAGTAGACCGCCATGAAACTCTGGGGAACGGATTTATCGGCCTCGAATTTTTCGGTCGATTAATGCGTGACCCACGTTTCGACAATATGCCCATCATACTTGAAACGCCCGAGCCTGACCGCTGGGCCGATGAAATCAAATGGCTGAGGAGTTTGGAGGGATGATAAGACGACTGCATATCTGTTTGTTATTGTTGGCTCCGCTGACTATGATAGCCCAAACATTTCGGGGTTATCCGGGCCTTCCTGTGGCCAAAGACAGACAGGCCGTGGTGTACCACAAAGCCTACACGCTGGAATACAGCGAGCAACACGAGCAAGCTCGATGGACGGCACATATGTTGACACGAAACCGTGTGGGTGGTGATATCCAACGCGACCCCAATTTTTATGAAGATCCGGCGGTGGAGACAGGCAGCGCCAACCATGAAGACTACCGTAAGTCAGGCTATTCAAGAGGACACATGGTACCGGCAGGAGACATGAAATGGGACGCCACCGCCATGATGGAGTCCAACTACTACAGCAATATGACCCCCCAGCTGGCCGATCTCAACAATGGGGCATGGAACCGTGTGGAAAACAAGGTACGCCAATGGGCAAAAGAGTACGACACCCTGTACATCTTTACGGGGCCTGTTTTACGACAAGGATTACCCACCATCGGTGCTAACAAGGTGAGTGTACCTGAAGCATTTTGGAAAGTGGTATACTGCCCCAAAACAAGTCAAGCCATCGCCTTTATTCTTCCCAACCGTCGTTGCGACGAAAACACCAAAGATTTTGCCGTTACAGTCGACGAGGTGGAACAACGGACAGGCATCGACTTCTTTCCAGACATTCCCACCCAAGTCCAGGAACAAATAGAGAGTAGAATTTGTTGGACATGCTGGTCTTGGTAATAAATCAATATACTCTATATGAAGAAAGAAACTATAGTCATATCAATTCTTGCTACAATAGTATTTAGTGGATGTTTCAAGGCCACTTCATCTACGGATTCTCCGATAGCATCTTTTCGCTCCAACCCCAAAAAAGTCGATTTGCTGCCTGCCATTGTTGACAGCCGTTCTGTTGTTCGACACAAAGCCTACACATTGGAATACAACGAACAATACGAACAGGCACGATGGGTGGCCTATATGCTGACGGCAGCTCATACCCGAGGCAATGTGCAACGCACCGACTTTTTTGAACGCGACCCTATGGTTGCCACTATTTCCGCCCATTATGAAGACTACCGTGGTTCGGGATACACCCGAGGTCACTTGTGTCCTGCCGGTGACATGAAATGGGACACCACCGCCATGAGAGAGTCGTTCTATATGAGTAACGTATGTCCACAATTGGCTGATTTCAACGATGGCATATGGAACAAGATCGAAATGCAGGTCCGTCAATGGGCACGCGACTACGACAGCGTCTATATCGTCACAGGCCCTATTGTTGACGAGCCAGCCTACACCATCGGACGCAACAAAGTGGCCATCCCCGATTATTTCTTCAAAGTGGTATATGCCCCCAATCGCCAGCAAGCCATCGCCTTCCTTGTCCCCCATCGCAAAAGCGGCAAAGGCCCTCGCAATTTCGTGGTCAGCATCAACGATGTGGAGAGTCGTTCCGGTATTGATTTCTTCCCTGCCATGGCAGATGATATTGAAGAACAACTTGAGTCGCAATGTGATGCCTCACGTTGGAAATGGGGGAATTATGATAACATTAACCATACAAGAAAATGAACATCAACACGCTTCATCCCGATGCCCTACCCTTCCTTCGCGAGTTGACTATGAACAACAATCGTGAATGGTTTCAGGCTAATAAACCACGATATGATGCAATAAAAAAGCATTTTGAACAATTCACATCCGCTTTGATTGAAGCCATCAGCCCATTGGATCCCTCTATTGCCGGTGCCGACCCCAAACGTTGTATATACCGCATCTATAGAGATATACGCTTTTCTCAAGATAAACGACCATATAAGACCCATCTTTCGCTTTTCATCCCTTCGGGAGGGGTGCGTCGGACGGGTGTGCCTGGTTACTACGCCCAGTTTGACGGTGACCCCGAGGAGGGCAGTTTTATGGGCGGCGGCATCTTCATGCCTGAGCCAATTGCATTGAAAGCAATCATTCAAGAAATATACTATAATGTAGAAGAATTCAAGCAGATAATCAACAATAAAGAATACAAGCGTTGGTATCCTGGCGATTTCTATACATGGAAGAAACTAACAACAGTACCGAAAGGCTACCCGAAAGACTGGCCCGATGCCGATTTGTTGCGATACAAAGATTATTGTGCCATGCATTATGTTTCCGACGAAGAGATTTCGAACAACAATCTGTTGGATAACACCATCGCCTGTTTCAAAGCTGCAGTACCACTCAACAAGTTCATACAAAGAGCCATGTACGAATTGCTATAATGGTCTCCGATTGCTTACACAAACGTTAAAATACGAAGAAAACAAGGAAAACACTTGCCAATTCGGATTTTATTAGTATTTTTGCAACTCGATTTCGAATACAAAATAACAAATAATAATATGACACAAACAGGTATCAAAACACTTAGAGACAGTGCAGCCATGCGCTGGATTGCACTGTTGCTGCTGGCTTTGGCCATGTTCTGCAGCTATGTCTTTATGGACATTCTGTCACCCATCAAGGATCTGATGCTGTCGACACGCGGATGGGATTCGACAGCTTTCGGAACGATGCAGGGGGCCGAGGTGTTCCTCAACGTCTTTGTTTTCTTCCTCATCTTTGCCGGCATCATCCTCGACAAGATGGGTGTACGTTTCACCGCCGTCCTTTCTGGTTCGGTAATGCTCGTTGGCGGCTTGATTAAATTCTACGCTGTCAGCGATTACTTTCCTGGCACAGGTTTGGAGCGTTGGTTCACCGACAATCTAAACTACATTCCCCTGTTCGATGAAATCGGCGTTGCTCCGTTCTATCGTGGCATGCCTGCTTCTGCCAAGCTGGCTGCCTGCGGCTTCATGCTTTTCGGTTGCGGCTGCGAGATGGCTGGTATCACGGTGAGCCGCGGTATCGTCAAATGGTTCAAGGGTCGTGAAACCGCTTTGGCTATGGGTTCCGAGATGGCTCTTGCCCGTTTGGGTGTAGCCACCTGCATGATTTTCTCGCCCTACTTCGCCAAGCTGGGCGGCGAGGTGCATGTCGACAACGCTGTTAAGTTCGGAGTCGTGCTGCTCTGCATCGCCCTCATCATGTTCATCACCTACTTCTTCATGGACAAGAAGCTCGACAGCCAAACCGGTGAGGCTGAGGAGAAAGACGACCCCTTCAAGGTGAAAGATATTGGCAAGATTCTCTCCAGCCTTGGTTTCTGGCTCGTTGCCCTGCTGTGCGTGCTCTACTATAGCGCCATCTTCCCCTTCCAGAAATATGCCGTCAACATGCTGCAATGCAACTTGACGCTCAATGCTGCTGACCCGAACACCTTCTGGGGTAGTGACAAAGTAACAATTGTTCAGTATATCATCATGCTTGCTGTAGCCGCCTGCTCTTTCTCGAGCAACTTCTCCAAGAAGAAAGGTGTCAAGATTGGTCTGATGGCCGCTGCTGTTGTTGCACTGGTTGTCTATTGCTACATGGGCTATATGCGCGGTACCGCTGAAACCATCTTCGCCGTGTTCCCGTTGCTGGCCGTGGCTATCACCCCCATCCTTGGCAACTATGTCGACCATAAGGGTAAAGCTGCCTCCATGCTGCTTATCGGTTCCATTCTGCTCGTGGCTTGCCACCTCACCTTTGCTTTCATCCTCCCGATGTTCAAAGGCAACGCCATTGGAGGTGTCATCGTCGCCTACGTTACCATCCTCGTGCTTGGAGCCTCCTTCTCATTGGTACCTGCCGCCCTGTGGCCCTCGGTGCCCAAGTTGGTCGATGAAAAGATTATCGGGTCGGCCTACGCTCTTATCTTCTGGATACAGAACATTGGCTTGTGGCTCTTCCCGCTGCTGATTGGCAAGGTGCTTGACAATACCAACCCCGAGCTTGTTGCCAAGGTTGCTGCCATCAAGGAACAAACCCAAGCTGCCGTCGATGCCGGTACCATGACCGCTGCTGAGGCCCAACAGCAGGTGTCGGCAGTTTCCGAGCAGGTGGCCGTGTCGTATGACTACACTTGGCCGCTCGTCATGCTGGCTTGCCTTGGTGTGGCTGCCATGCTCATCGGTCTTTATCTCAAAGCCGTCGACAAGAAGAAGGGCTACGGTCTCGAAGAACCCAACATCAAGTAAGAAAAAAATCGTTTCTAATGTGTTTTAATTTGGGGACACGGCCATATGGTTGTGTCCCTTTTTTTATCCGTTTGAATACTTTTTTTACACAACAATAAAAAAAGTAGTACTTTTGCATCGTCATTTGAATAGATAGCAGCCAATGGATAACTTCTCCGGCAAGGTGCGCCAAGTCACCGAGACAATACACAAGACGGCTCCAAGCGGACGGGAACGCAAGGCTTCGATGGTGAGCGTGCGTCTCTATGACCGTGATGGACATCTTGTCGAGGAACGCTATCGCAAACGCAAGCATATCAACCGCATCACCTATCACTACAACAAGAAGGGCCATTGTGACGAAATCAACAAATACAATGCCGATCACATGCTCTTTTTCCGTTATCGATTCAAATACGACCGCTGGGGCCATCAGATAGAGGAGCAACATTTCTCTACCAAAGATGGTTTGGATCAGACGCAGAGCCGTCGCTATAACGACAAAGGTCAGGAGGTGGAACATCGTATGCGAAAAGGCGAGAGTACCGAAGACTGTGCCTATCTCTATGACGATGCCGGCAATGTTGTCGAAGAGAGACACCTGCTGAACGGAAATACCGTCTCGTGTTTTACCTATCAATACGACGAACAGAATAACCTCATCCTCGACCAGCAGCAGTATCAGGACGGCACACAGGTCGTCAAGCATTATCAATACCAATACGATACCGAGGGACGCATCGTCGACGAACAGGTGCTCAACACCTTGAACGAGATGGAGAACCATTACAGTTTCCGTTACGACGAACGCGGCAACCGCACCCAGATATGCGAATACAAACCCGATGGTGACTTTGTGGGACGGCATATCACCTACGACCAGGACAACCGCAAACAAGAGGTACGGTGGTTCAACAGCGCAGAGGGCACCTGTGGATGCGACACCTTCACCTACAACGCCCAAGGTCTTCTGCTCGAAGAATCATCCTTGTCCGGCATACTCACCATGCAACAGCAATCCGTCGATATGGGCGGAAAAGAGCTCATCCATCAGAGCTGTTATGTCTGCAGCCAACGCCACACCACCTACCAACGATTCCACACCTACGACGCCGACGGCCACGAAACCTCCCAGCATGAGTTGTATTACGACAACCAAGGCAACATCACCACCGACATCCGCAAGCGTTTCGGCAGCAACGGCCTGCTTGTCGAAGAGATACACAACCAGCTGCGGGATGTCTATCAATACGACAGCCACGGCAATTGGACACGCAAAGAGCACTATGAAGGCGACACCCTCATGGTGGTCAACGAACGACATATTGAATATTACGAATAATCATTAACACCTCAATACCATGAAACGTATATTATTTCTATCGCTTTTGATGGCAGCCATCTCCCCTGCCCTGATGGCACAAGAAGGCACCGACGAGAACATCCGTACTGGATGGACATTCGGAGCATTGCCCAGCGTATCGTTCGATGCCGACTTGGGTTTCCAGTATGGCGCTTTGGCCAACATCTATTATTTTGGTGACGGCAGCACCTATCCCGAGTATCTGCATTCCATCTACGTGGAGGCATCGCGTACCACCACCCGCTACGGCCTTTTGCGGTTCTATTACGACTCCAAGCATCTGATTCCCGACCACCGTGTGAGTCTCGACATCAGCTATATGCCCGACCCCATGAGTCCATTCTTTGGTTTCAATGGCTTCCAAAGCTATATTCACCCCGAGTGGATTGACAAAGAGAACGCCAACTACATAACCCGTGCGTTCTATTCGATGAAACGCAACCTCTTCCGTGTGGCCGCCGACCTGCAGGGGCCCATTGCCGGCCATTTTACATGGGATGCCGGATTCGGGTTG
>CAJOQB010000052.1 GCA_905236405.1 uncultured Bacteroidales bacterium | reverse complement strand
GATTGTGGAAACGGCCCAAGTCGCTGTACAAGGGATACGAGTCGGCCTCGCTCTCGCCAATCTGGTGGACGAAGCCCAAGGAATAGTCGTCCATCACCACAAGAGGCTGGACGATGTTGGGCATGATGCCGCCCGAGTACAACTCGCCTTCGAAACGCACGTTGCGCATGGTCAGGTCGTTGAGGCTGTCGACGACGAAAGGATAAAGGCTGTAGAAGAACTTGCCCTCAAGGTCGTCGACGGTCATCACCGAGTCCACGCTGCCGGGATGGAACACGCCGCCGTTGATCTTCCTGAAGAACTTGAAGCCCGTGGCCTCGCTGTAGAAGATGGGATACTCAGGCGTCACGACACGGCTTGACTTGTTGTTGCCCAAGTCGATGGCCAAACGTCCCTGAAGCCTCTCCAGCGTGCCTTCGACGGGGATGACTTGGCGGTCGTAGCGGGCATAGAACCGCAGCGAGTCGATCTTGTTCATGTTGATGGTGAAGTCCTCGTAGCTGAACTCGCTGTGTTTGGTGAAAAACTCGAACATTCCGGCCAAGATACCGCCCGAAAATTCGAAGTTCTTGCCTTTCTTGAAGACGACACGACCGAAATCGGGGACGATGACCACGCGTTTGCGGTCGCTCACCGAGATGGCCGAGCCGGTGAAGCCGTCAATCTGGCTCGTGATGCCGAACACCATCAGATTGTTGGTATTCAGGTCGAGGCTGAGGTTAGGCTCGCGGTTGGTGGTCACCGTGTGCAAGTTGATGATGTCGTAGTCGATGTTTTCACGATATGAGTCGACCACATCGAAGAAACGTGGGAGCGCCGTGGCCCACTTCGTTTCCGAGTCATATTCCACATAACCCTCGGCTTGGAGCTTGAGCAACAGACTGATGACTTGCTCAATAGGATAACCCAGATAGGACGAGAGGTCGCCCACGGCAAACTTCACCTGCCGTTCCAGGTTGTCGAAGCCCCTGAGGAACTGCTCTATGCGGATCATGGGATGCACCGCGTCTAGGCCTTGCAACCGCATGAAATCCTCGTTGCGGAAGTAGTTGACCGACACCACATCGCCTTCACTCGTCGGGTTGACGCCTTCCATCCTCCTGAAATTCACCAAGTTCTCGTCGATGTTCCAATACATGGCCTCCAAGAAGATGTCCAAGCCGTGGTAATAGTCGTGGAAAGGCCCGTCGAAGTCCTTCTCCGAACGGTACAGCATCATCTTACGGGTGTTGTTGTCGTAGCGGAAACCCAAACCATTGTGGTAAAGGGAATCCTTCTCGAGACCCGAGAGCGTATCGATCAGGTAGAGACGCATGGCCACCTGGTCGGAAGCCAGCACTTCGTCCATCGACAGCAAGAAACGCGGTGCCACCATCCTGACGACCTCGCGGTTGCCCTGACGGAAATGGAACACAGCCTTGTTATGCACGCCGCCAAATACATCCACCTGGTTGCCCATCATGCCGATGCCACCTTCAAAGTCGATGTTAGGCATAATATTATTAATCTCATAATCGGAACGATATGACTTCACGCGAGGATACATGGTCCTTTCGTTAGGTGAGTTCACCAGCACCTTATCCTCGTAGCGGCACAGGATAGGTTCGTTGAAATGTCTTCCTTCGTAGAAGATCACCGAGTCGATGGCATATTCGGAGCGACTCAAGTCGAGGGAGTAAAACTCGGGCAGGGTGACATACACCTTGTCGGAAGGAATCTCGAAACGCGACCAGTCGGCGCGTCCGCCTGTGCCGTCGAAACGGTTTTCATCGAGATAGTAGATGCCCCGTACATTCTTGAGGCACGACTCGTCCTTTTGCGAGGCCAGCACCAAAGTGCCGTCAACCGTCAGCTCGAAACGCTCCTTGGAAGGGAAGCCTATCAACGCATCGCGGAGGAACCACTTGGAATTGCCTTTTGCCGACAACACGCGGTCCACAAAGATATCGCGGCACGTGGACAAATACTTCTCAAAACCCGTCATCGCCCTTTGCGCCCTGGCATCGGTGAGACACAGCCAGTTGTTCACGTCCCCGTGCGACAGACCGGCCGTCGGAAGCTGCTGCAACACCTCGACGAAATGGAAGATGTTGTGATAAGCCCTACCCCCGCCCTTAGTATGTATCAATTCACACAGTTGTATCACCGTGGCGGCTTCCTGGTCGTCGTAGTAACTGTCCCACGTCCCACGGAAGCCCTGCATGATGACAGCGGCCTCGTCACGGTCTTTCTTCGACGACGACGAGTTCAGGTAGGCTGACAGCTTGTCGAAGAAAGCGTCCTTATCCGTCGGGAAAAACGCCTGTGCCCACGAAGCAGTCACACCCACCATGAGCAACAAAACGGCTATAATGATTCCTCTTTTCATTCCAATAAATTGATTATAAACTATTTACAAAACTCCGCTGCCACCCAGTTGTTACGACTCAGGTGACGGCAATAACGCAAGCCGAGACGTTCGGCCTCAGCCTGGATGCTCGGCAGGTCCTCGGAATAGAACCCGCTGAAGAAGATATGCGCTCCCGCATTCATGGCGGCCACGTAACAGTGCATGTCGCGCAAGAGGATGTTGCGGTTGATGTTGGCCAGCACCACGTCGTAGCTGCCACTTATCGCAGCCGCGTCGCCAAGGACGATTTCGATGTCGGAGATGCCATTCAACTCACAGTTGGTAAAGGCGTTGCGATAGGCCCACTCGTCGTTGTCGATGGCCACGGTCAGCGCCGAACCCAGTTTCTTAGCGAGGATGGCCAAGACCGCGGTCCCGCTGCCCATGTCGAGCACCGACTTCCCCTTGAAATCGGTCTCCAGCATCAGCTGGATGATTTGGGCCGTGGTCTCGTGGTTGGCCGTGCCGAACGACATCTTCGGCTCAATGACGAGGTCGAACTCGAAACTTGGGTCGGGATCATGGAAAGG
>CAJOQB010000051.1 GCA_905236405.1 uncultured Bacteroidales bacterium | reverse complement strand
TGCATGTGCTTGTTCTGCTCGTTTTTGGTGTCGTCGTTGAGGGGGTTGGGGGTACGTATACCGGCCACCACATCTTCGCCCTGTGCGTTGATAAGCCATTCGCCGTAGAATTTGTTGTCGCCGGTGGCGGGGTTACGGGTGAAGGCCACACCGGTGGCGCTGGTGTCGCCCATGTTGCCGAACACCATAGCTTGCACGTTGACAGCGGTGCCCCAGTCGTCGGGAATGCCTTCGATTTTACGGTAGCTGACAGCTTTCTTTCCGTTCCAGCTCTTGAAGACAGCCTTGATACCGCCTTCCATCTGGGCGCGTGCGTCGTCGGGGAATTCGGTGCCTAAAACCTCTTTCACACGCACCTTGAAGTCCTCGGCCAGTTTCTTGA
The DNA here is from genome assembly GCA_905236405.1 of uncultured Bacteroidales bacterium. Lineage (GTDB taxonomy): Bacteria > Bacteroidota > Bacteroidia > Bacteroidales > P3 > Colimorpha. Next base: position 3,206 of record CAJOQB010000051.1, on the reverse strand, counting down.
GGTCGTCAGCCGAGAGGTCGGTGTCGCTCTTGTAGCCCTTGGCAGCCTTGTACTCGTCGAGCATATCGTCGAGTTGCTTGCGGATGCCCTTGCCGTCGGCAGGCTCAATACCCTCGCTCTTCTCCATGACGACGTCGGCGTACATCATGATGAGACGACGGTAGCTGTCATACACGAAACGGGGATTGTTGGTCTTCTTGAGCATACCGGGGATGGTCTTGCTGCTGAGACCGATGTTGAGGACGGTGTCCATCATACCGGGCATCGACGAACGGGCGCCGGAACGGCAGCTGACGAGCAGGGGGTTCTCAGCGTCGTCATACTTCATACCCATGATGTTCTCGATGTTCTCCACACCCTTCCAAACCTCTTCCATCAGGCCCTGGGGCAGCTGACAGTTGTTGGCATAGTAGGCGGTGCAGCATTCAGTGGTGATAGTCAAACCAGCAGGGACAGGAAGTCCAAGCAAGCACATCTCGGCCAAGTTGGCACCCTTGCCACCCAGCAGATTTTTCATGTCGGCTTTGCCTTCGGCAGTTTTGCCTCCAAAAGTGTAAACGAATTTTGCCATGTTACTGTATTTATTGATTTATTATTAATTAATTATACTCAAACCTGTCATTCCTGTTAGGAAACCGCAAAGTTAATAATAATTTTTTTATCTTCCGACATTTTTTTTTCAACAACGACTCATCACATCGTCATATCACAAACTATCAGCAACTTAAACGCATTATTTTTTATTCATCCATCCGCCGTCCCATTTTGGCGATATCACCCCTCCCCTCGCTCGAAAAAGCCTTGTCGCCGTCCCCTTTTCCATCCTTTCCACCGTCATTATCAACTACTGTCATTCAGATACATACACCAAATATTAGTTTTTTTATCAAAACAAATGTTCGTTTATTCAGAAAAATGATGTACTTTTGCCCCGAGATTATATATAAATTAATACGATTAAATACAGCATAACATGAAACGTATCGCCGTAGCCTTGCTGACTTGCTTACTCCTCGTGGGTGTCTGCAACCTTCAAGCCCAGAACAAACCTACTGGCAAGCGTCCCACCACCTCCAAAACGAACAAGAACAAGCCTCCCGTCAAGCCCAAGCCCGAGGATGTGCAGCTGCCCACCAACAGCAACGACTGCATCTTCGCCATCGAGCTGCAACCCGATGTGGCCTTCGGTCCCACCACCGCCCCCAACGGAGCAGGACGCGTGCAGGATGTGATGCGCGACAAGAACAACCCCTGGGTCTTCGAGTACGAGCACAACACCGTGTGGTACAAGTTCACTGTCCCCTATAGCGGCAATCTGGAGTTCAACATCACCCAAACCAACCCCAAAGACAACTACGACTTCATCGTCTTCCGCTACACCGACACCTATTTCTCCAACCGCATCATCGAAGGTCGCGTCAAGCCCGTCGCTGCCTGCTTCAGCGCCGTCGACAGCACCGCCAAAGCCGGTGTCCCCCACCTCGGCATGAGAGTCAAAGACGCCACCAAGCTCTTCATCGACAACAAGTCGACCCAAGGCTTCGTCAAGAGCATCCCCGTCAAGAAAGGCGAGATCTACTACATCGCCCTCGACAACCTCAGCTCCAAAGGCGCCGGCCACACCATCAAGGTCTCCATCCAAGTCGACTCCTACGAACCCACCCTTGTCTTCTGGGACAACGAGCTGAAGAAACGCGTCGACGTCGACCTGCTCATCCTCGAGAAGAACACCGACAACCGCCCCATCGTCAAGAACCCCAGCTTCCGTGGCGGCAAAGTGAAGTTCGTCCCCAACTTCAACTACACCCTCTATGCCAAGAAAGAGGGCTACTTCTCCGTCTACAAAGAGTTTAACTCCAACATCTTCCGCGACGACACCCTGCTGCGAGTCATGCTCAACCGCACCGTCAAAGGCACCGCCTTCAACATCAACGACGTCTATTTCGACGACAACGGCGCCCTGTTGCCCGAATCCGACACCGCCCTCCTCAACTATATCTCCATGTTCCGCAACCACACCGACATCACCCTTCAGATCAAAGGCTTCGTCCAGTCCTATGGTGTCGACCTCGAACGCGATATGGAGCTCTCGTTGAAACGCGCCCAGTCGGTCAAAGACTTCTTTGTCAAGAACGGCATCGAAGAAGACCGCATGACCGTGGCCGGTATGACGCAGAACGAAATCAAACGCTCCGCTGCAGCCGCCCTCAACAAAGGCCAGTCGTTCAGCGAAACCAAAATCAAGCTCATCATCACCGGCATCAAAGAATAAGCCGACCCACAAAATCCTTGCGTGGTTATGCATAAAAAGAGACGGAGGCAACCTCACGGTGACCTCCGTTCTTTGTCATTTCAACTCTAAACGCTACACGCTCAATTCTAAACGGATTATCCGTCCATGCCGCTATTGTCTCCGCTTCCGCCTTGACCGTCGGCAGCGAAGGTGGCAGTATAGGTGGCGTCAGCGTCAGCCGTCACAGTGATGGAGGCGGTGGTGCGACCGTTGCTCCAGCTGACAAAGTGATAGCCGCTGTTGGCCGTTGCAGTGAGGGTCACGCTGGCACCCTGCACGTAGGTGCCGCCACCGGTGACAGAGCCCATCTGAGCGTCGTTGGCGTTGGCCGTGATGGTGACATTGGCCGTCACAGCAGGCTCTTGGTTGTTGTTGCCGCCGTTGCCGCTCTGCGAGTCGCTGCCGGCGACAGTCAGCAGGGCACTGAGAGTGGGCGAAAAGTCGTAGTTCTCGCTCGAGATCCCCTCGACATTGACCACGTAGCCGACGCCGTCGGAGTCCACCTCGCTGAGGTTGGCCAGAGCCACCTCGGTCTTGGGAGTCAGCACGATGCCGTAGGCGTACACCTCGATGGCGTGACCCTCCTCCTGGGCATCCTTCTCGATGCTGAGGGTGCTTTGGGTGTCGAGAGCCGAAGTGTGGCGCCAGAGACCCGTGACCTGGTCGTAGACGAGAATGGCCTTGGCGACGACCTCGCCGGTGCCGATGCCGCTGAAGGTGGCCACATAGCCGTTCTCGGTGGCGACGGTGGCGACGGTGACGCTCTTGGCGAGCACAGGGTTGTTGACGAGGTGCAGGGCGTAGTTGAGGTGCGCCTGGTTACCGTTGGTGGTGACGAAACGCATGATGCGTCTGACGAGCTCGCCGCGATCGGACTTGCGGAAGCCGTTGGCCTGCAGCGACACACGGCCTA
>CAJOQB010000050.1 GCA_905236405.1 uncultured Bacteroidales bacterium | reverse complement strand
TTCAGGTCGGCCACCGTCTTGGCCGCCACATACTGGGCGAAGAAGTTGGGTTGTGCCGTGGTGTCGATTAGCAGGTCGTAGTGGCGGTTGGCAAACCCGTCTATCACCCCCTCCTTGGGCCGTCGCCAGAAGGTGAAGTCGTCCTTCTCGTGGCAGATGGTCGTCTGGGCGTGGGTGAAGATGTAGTTGATTTCCTGTTTGTAGGCTTGGTAGCCAATCAAGAAGACCTTCTTCTTGCGTTGTTCCATGGCCTTGACAAAGGCGTGGATGACGTTCCATTCTTTCTCGCTGCCCACGGTAAAGATGATGCCTAACTGTTTTACGTCGTCTAAGCACGTCATCCTTTTGTCGCGAGGATGCGAGGCGATGCGTTTCAGCATCTTCTTGTTGCGGTTGTCTATCAGCGAGTCAAACATAGCTTATAGTGTGTCAAACTGTAGTTCCAGTTGTTTTTCTAAACGGAAACTCTTGCGGTGCAGCGGAGTGATGCCGTGTTGTTCGATGGCGGCATAGTGTTGCGCCGTGGGGTATCCTTTGTTGCGGTCCCAACCATAGTCGGGGTAGTGTCGATGGGCCTCTTTCATCAGGTCGTCGCGGTGGGTCTTGGCCAGTATCGAGGCGGCAGCGATGTCCATGTAGCGGCCGTCGCCCTTGACGATGCATTGGTAGGGCAGATCGGTCTCGTTGACAAAGCGGTTGCCGTCAATCAGCAGCGCCTCGGGCTTCACCGTCAGCTTCTTTACCGCCAAGTTCATGGCGTGGAGCGAGGCACGGAGGATGTTCATGCGGTCTATCTCCTCGTTGCTCACCTCGGCCACGGCCCAAGCCACAGCGTCTCGTTCAATGGTCTCGCGGAGGGCGTAGCGTTGTTTCTCGTTCAACTGCTTTGAGTCGTTGATGAGCTCGTTGTGGTAGCCGTCGGGCAGGATGACGGCAGCGGCCACCACCGGTCCTGCCAAGCATCCACGTCCTGCCTCGTCGCAGCCGGCCTCAATCTTATCGGTATGATATTTCTCTTCGAGCATGGCGATGGAGGTTTAGAGGAATCGTGCGACGATGGCTAATATGAGAAACACGACAATCAGCAGGTTGTATATCCAGAGTCGGCGACGGGCGCCTAACAGCATGCCGCTGGCCATATAGGCCGTCGGAAGGGCGATGGTTTGAGGGTTGGCAGGCAACAGATGACTGTAGAGCAGCATCAGTACTCCGCCCAGCAGCATCGTCGAAATCACGGCGTGGTTCCGTTGGTGCATCAGAATCTTCTCTCCGGCGTTCGAGCTGGTCAGAGCGAGAAGCACCATTATCAGTGTCAACCCGTTCACCACCCAAGTCAGGGCGATGGCCTTGCCGAAAGCGATGTGGAGATCCGACAGGTTCATGCGGGTGAGGTACGACACATAGTACAGTCGGTCGCAGAGGTAATAGACCGTTGCCGCCACAATGAAAGGGGCCAGGAAGCCTAACAGCATCATGACCCAGTCGCGCCAGTTGTAGAGCTTGTGAATGGTGAAGATGACAAAGAGTGCTATCATCAGCATGACGGCAGGGGTGTAGCAGAGGGCAGCCATCGCCACCATCATGGATGCGTTGAAGATGTCGTCCAACGTTATCGACAAGTCCTCTTTCACCATCATGGCCGACATCATGCCGAGCAGCAGCAGGTTGGCCACCACCAACGGTGTAAGCGTCAGTTGGGCAGGCACCACACTCATCGCCAGAATGTAAATCCACATCGGCATCAGCGTGTTGGAGCCTACCATCTTGTGGTTGTATAGTGTCAGGTTCAGCAAAAAACCCTCCACCACCACCATCACCAAAGCGACGATGACGGCTGCCCGTGGTTGGTCTCCCAACCATCCGTAGAGCAGCGAGTAGAGCGGGGCGAAGTCGTGGCCCGTCTGCATCGGCGTGGGATGCAGCAGCGACGGCAGCCACAGCAGACCGGTGGTGACGATGATGACCACTAACTGCAACACCTCGTTTTGCTTGAACCATTTGATCATAGTCTTCTGATTACTCTGATTATTCTGAGTACTCCGATTACTCTGATTATTCCGCCTTCACTATCTTGGCAATCCTCACCCCTGTCCGTCCTTGGCAGCGGACGACATAGGTGCCTTTAGGCCAGCCGCTCATGTCGACTGTAGCCTCGGTTTCGGCCTCCATGCTGGCCATGCGGCGTCCGTCGAGGGCAAAGATGTCAATCTGGCATGGGGTGTTGGTGCCCGTCAGCAGGGTGACGCTTTGGGTGGCAGGGTTGGGATACGACAGCAGTTTCACCTCTACCTGTTGGGCCTCTTCAATCGACAGCAGGTCGTAGGCGGCGTTGACGCAACGCACAGCGTCAATCTTGCCCCATCCCCAGACATTGCTGATGCTGTCGCGGGCCACTAACGGACCAGTCTGGCTGTCGTTGCGGGCGTTGGTGAAGATAATCTCTCTTATCTGGTCCACTGTCAGGTTGGGGTTGGCTTGCAGCATCAGCGCCACCACGCCGGTCACGGCGGGGCCGCTCATCGAGGTGCCGCTCATACGCTCCCATGTGAAACGGGTGCCGTCCACGTTGATGGCGGCGGCATGGCCTCCTTGGGGCGAGTCGTATGAGTGGTCCTGATGGTTCACCGACGAAGCCACTTGGTTGCCGGGGGCCGAAATCTCGGGTTTGTGACGACCGTCGAGAGTGGGGCCGTGGCTCGAGAAGGTGGTCAGGTTGCCTGGAATATATTCGCCGCTGTTCGAGATGCGGTCATGTCCGTGAGCAGCCACGCTGATGGCCTTTTCGGCACAAGCCGGTTCGCCGATGCCATATTCGTTGTCGCCGTTCTGGTGGCCGTAGAAGTTGCCGTAGGAGAAAGCACAGCCGATGTTGCCGGCATGGTTCTCCAGATTACAGACGTTCCAGACATTCACCGTGTTGCCTTCGGGGCCGGTGGCAATCATATGCAGCTTTATGCCCGACAACTTGCCCACGTTGAGCAGCACATGGGGACGCTGGCACAACGGATTGCTCTCCTCCACAAAGATATCCCATTCCAAGGTGTCGTTGTCGATGACGACATACGAACTCTCGTAATGGTCGCCGTCAGCGGTGTTGAAGATGGGGGAGCGGTAGATGACTGTGGTGCCTTGGGTGAGATAGAATCCTGCACCGAAATTCTGCGACGGTTCGCCCCAGTATATCAGGGCCTGACCCACACCGCTGCCATAATACGACGCCAACGAGAAAAGGGTGTCGCCATCGTAACGGAATGTGCGTTGCAGATGGTAGCTGTCGTTGCCGTTGTTGCCGCCGCTGGTGACGAACACCGTGCCGCTGTCGCTCCAGTGGTTGATGGCCTGGCTCAGCAGGCTGGTGCCGTCAAGGGTGCTGAACGTGTACATGCCCCAGCTGCTGTTGATGACCAGTCGTTTGCCCTCTTCGGCAGCCACGCGGCGCATCCACACCACTTGGTCCATCCATCCCGTCTCGTCCAATCGCCACGACCCCAACAGATAGTTCACCTTGGGGGCTTGGCCTTTGAACTTGTTGGCGCTCGACGACGAAGGACGGGTACCCACGCCGCCGATGATGCCGGCTACATGGGTGCCGTGCGAGCCGTAGCCATACAGGCCGAAGGTGTCGCCCACCGCCTCGTACAGCTGTTCATAGGTCGTCAGCTCCGTGCCGTAGTCGAAACCCTGTGGGGGAGGGCCGGCCAGACGGTAGTGGTCCCAAGCACGCACGATGCGGGGCTCGCTGCTGCGGTTGATGTTGGGATGCTGGTAGTCGAAGCCCCAGTCGGTGATGCCCACCAAGACACCCTCGCCGTCAAAGGGCATTGGCACACCCAGACCGGCCTGCACACTGTCGGTGCGGGTGTCCATACGGGTGTCGTCGCACATCGGCGCCACCTTGTGGGCCACCGAGTAGACCACGATGTCGGGGTTGGACTCCAAAGTCGACAGCATCGACAGCGGCACACGCAGAGCCACGATGTCGGCCACCCGCGATGTCATCTTGATGCCGCTTTTTTCCAGTGCCGCTGGGTCGAACGTAGGGGCCACTTTGGCCATCACGCCCACCATCGGTCCCTCTTTCGTCTCGATAATCGAGAGGTGGTTGGTGAGCTGTTTCGGCATTTTGTCGACCGATTTTCCTTGGGCATACTGTTGTGACAGTACACGAGTTTCGATGGTGCTTTTGTGCTGTGCTTGAGCCATAAAAGCAGTCAATAGCAGGAGTATAAAGACACTTTTCTTCATGATGAATGCGTATTTTTCCAAACTGCAAAAGTACAAATAAAATCGAAAACTGGACACAAAATATTATTCCTTTATAAAAAATAACTATACAGGGGTAGGGTGGGGTAGGGTATATTCTTATAATATTATAAAAGGAGAAAAATAAATATTTCGTCATATGACAAAATAATTATTTATAGTATAATTATAGAAATTTTTTTGATTTCACCCCTACCCCCACCCCCCTCCGAGAGGTTGTGCACCCATCTGTGAGACGACACACAGGCGGCAACACCTGTTCACGCAGCACCCTGTTTGGAGACATGCAGCCTGGCTGCGACCCTCCAAACAGCCCGCTGCGTGACGTCATGCAGCCTGGCTGCGTGAACCCAAACAGGGTGCTATGTGTCCATGGACATAAGGCAGACATATACCAGTCATATGGCAGGCATACCCCACCGTGTTTCCGAGACGATGTTTTTCTCTCTGTGGTACAAGACGTTGCTGACGGAGGAGAAAAAAGTTAGGTTTTTGTTTGGTCAGTTTTGAACAAATTCGTAATATTGCAGTGGCAAAAAAGGTCAGATTGAAAGGGAAACGCCTTGCCTTTCTTTCTGATTGCGATAAGGTTAATACGAGCAAGGCATCATAAAATTATTAACACTGTATGATGGATAAATATCTTTTCGATACACAATAGACCTTTCTTCGGAATGGAAAAGCGTGGGATACTGTGTGTTTTCCACCTTACGATGGGCAGCCCCAAGCCTCCTCCTCAAGGGGAGGCTGACGGGCAGCCGTTATTGATTTATAAAGAAATCGTTAGAAAAATAATTAAATTAGAGAAATAATTAAAATAATATAAACTAAAAACTATCAACTATGAAGAAATTTGTACAACTTCTGACCCTCGCGGCCTTGCTTTGTGTGCCGTGGGTCATGCAGGCTCAGACTCCGTTTTTGAGCGAGGATTTCAGTTCTTCCACCTCAGGATGGACAGGCGGCACCACACAGGCGTCGCAAGTCTTTGCTGGCAACACTTTGGCTACCTCTTCCAGCCCCAGCTGGGATTATGGCAGCAGTACCACGAATGGTATTCCGGGTGGCCACTATCGCTGGAACCTCTATAATGGCTCAAACTACAAGTGGATTATCTCGCCGTCAATAGACCTCACCGGTGCATCATCGGCACAGGTCTCGTTCGATTTGGCCATGACTCAGTATAGCAGTCAGAGTGTTCCTTCGGGATTCGACAATGGAGACCAGTTCATGGTCATCGTCTCTCTTGACAATGGTGCTTCCTGGTCTGAACTCAATGCCAAAGTATGGGCTACCAGTGGCGGCCATTACAATATTGCCGACATTCCCAATCACTTTCAGAATTATACGATTAATCTGACCAATTATGTCAATAACATCATCAAGATAGCCTTCTATGTTCAGCGTACAAGCACCAACCACTCGTACGACAACTATATTTATCTCGACAATGTGCTGGTTGAACCGGTCCCTGCATGTGCTCCCGTCACTTTGTTGCAGGCTCCCGAGGTCTATATGACCCCCACTACTGCAATACTCACGTGGACGGATAATATCAATAACAACGTTCCCTATATTGTCAAGAACGGTGATGTTGTGGTGGAGAATGTCACTGCAGGCAACACCAGTGCCACCATCACCGGTTTGACCCCCAACACCGAATACACCCTTACCGTTTATGCTGACTGCGGCGGTGATGGCCTCTCCAACGGACGTGATGTCACCTTCCGCACTCCTGTGGTCATCAACTCCTCCATTTTGCCTTACACCTGTGGATTCGAGGACAGCGAGAATGCTACTAATATGGGCTCCTATCCTGTGCCTTGGGGATGGACAAGGAATAATAATAGCGGTAATTATCCGTATACCGTAAGCAACACGTCGTATTCGCATACAGGAAGCAGATCCATGGAATTCTATACTTATTATGGTTCAAGTTATTACTATATTGGAGCGTTGCCGAAGATTGATATCAACAGTGTGCCGATAAATTCCTTGCGGCTCCGCTTCTGGGCAAGAGGTAACTCTTCCTATAGTGGCATTCTCAAGGTGGGAACCATGAGTGACCCCACTGACGCCTCCACTTTTACCGAGGTTAAGCGGTTCACCATCACTGGCAACACCTACAATCGATACACCGTCACCAGCTTCCCTGCCACTACCGACGAGTACATCGTTTTCCGTTTGGATGGCAATGGCAACTATCAATATGCTTTTATTGACGACCTTACCCTCGATCTGTTGCCTGACTGCTATGACGTGGACGAAGTCACCGTCACCGCCCTCACCAACAATAGTGCCACCCTCAGCTGGACACCTGGCCCTGCTGGTGCCTACTACACGGTGAAGAATGGTAATACGATACTGGCCACCACCGATGTCAACGACACAGTCGCCACCATCACCGGCCTCAACCCCTCAACGAACTATACGTTGAGCGTCTGGACCCACTGCACCTCTTCGGACTCGGAAGACAGCGCCGTCGTTAGTTTCACTACTTTCTGTGCCAGCGATACACTGCCCTACGAGAAAGACTTCGAGTCGTATACAGCAGGCACTTCCTATTATCCCACTTGTTGGACACGTGTGGGCAATTCCACTGTCAATGTTAATTATTCAAATGGCCGCACCTGGGAGGGCCATACCGGTACCAAGTGTTTGCGTTTCAACAGTACTTTGAATGACATGATAGCGTTGCCCTACTTAGAGCAGGAGGTCAATACCACCCAGCTTACCTGCTATGTCAAAGCAGGGGGCAGTAGCAACTATTATGGCACTTTCTCGGTGGGTTATATCACCAATGTGCTCGACGCCACCACCTTTGTGCCCATCACTACGCTGCTCTATTCCGATTGTCAGGAATATACTAAGGTCGTGGTTCCGATGGCCTCGGCCCCTGCAGGTGCCCGTATAGCCTTCCGTTGCAATGCCACGTCAACAAGTAATTATTGGTATGTTGATGATATCAAGGTGGAGGACAAGGTGGGTTGCATGGCGCCCTCGGGCCTCAATGTGACCAGTGTCACCGCCAACAGTGCTGTACTCAACTGGAGCGACAACAACAATGGTGCAACCACCTACCAAATCACCAACGGTTCTGAGGTCTTGGTGGCTGCCACCGCTGCCGGTGCCACCACCTACACCCTCACGGGACTCACCTCGCAGACACCTTATAATATATATGTCATGGCCAACTGTGCCGGCAGCACTACCAGCGACACAGCTGTGGTGAGCTTCACCACCGAATGCCCCACACAGGCATTGCCTTACTCCGAAGGCTTCGAGACCACCGATGTGAACGATATGCCCGACTGCTGGCGTCGCTACACGGCTAACCTCAGCACCACTGTCGGTTCCTATAACGCTGGTGCATACAGCGGCTCCCGTAGCCTCTACTTCTACTACAGCGGCAATGATGCCACCAACAACGTCGTTGTTCTGCCGCCCATGAACGCCGCTACCAACACTCTCGAAGTCAACTTTATTGAATACGGCAATTACTCTAATGGCAAACTACAGGTCGGCTACATCACCGACCTCGACGACACCACTTCCTTCGTCAGTGTTCAGGAGATTACACCCACCGGCAACTACAACGAGCGCCGTGTCGTCCTCGACGCTGCTCCGGCCAATGCTCGCATCGCCTTCCGCCATTATGCCAACAGCGGCAGCAACTGGCTCTACCTCGATGACATCTCCGTTGCTCCCATCAACAACTGTCTTCGCGTCCAGAGTGTCGATTACTATGTTCAGAGCAGTACACAAATTCAAGTCAGTTGGTATGACCCGAACCATAGTGGTATCACTTACTCCATCTATGACGGCGACTCGCTGCTGACCACCACCGATGCTGGTGTCAGTTACGCTATCGTCAATGGTCTGACCCCCAATACCACCTACACCCTTGGTGTGGTGGCCAACTGCTCCGATACCGAGCACTCCTATCCCAGATTGGCTACATACTCAGTCACCACTCAAAGCGACTCGACAGAGATTCTTGCTTTCGACATCTCCACACCTGGTGTGCGTCGCGGCGACGCTGTCTTCTATCAGCACACCATCACGATGCCCATCTACTACACCACCGACTTCAGCAATGTAGAGGGCACTATCACTCCCTCGACAGGTGCCAATATTTATTACTTGGACACCAATGGTGTGGAGTATTATATTAGTAATAGTATGTATAACTTGCGTCAGTATCTGACGCAGGATAGGGTGATGACCCTCCGTGTCCGTGCACAAGATTACGCTGTCTACACCGACTGGTCGCTCTCCCTCGAGACTGAGCCTTGCACCAGTCCTCGCAATCTGCGTCTCGACGCTGGTCGCACCGGCATCACCGTCAACTGGGACATGCCTGACACCACGGTGGAGGACTACCAGATTGTATGGAGCACCACGCCGATGACCGACGAGCAACTTAACAACAGCACCTCGATTACCAACTTCTCTGATAGTACTTACACTATCATGGGTCTCGACCGCGAGACACGCTACTATGTCTATCTCCGTTCTGTCTGCGATATCAGCAACCTCTCCTTCTCGTCTTGGACGGGTGCCAATGTTCTGACCCAGCCGTTAGGTTGCGGCATTGTCTACATTGGCGACACCGCCTCGACAACGACTTCCAGCAATGCTCCTGTCGACAACTTCTATGGAAACACCCTGAGCGAGTCGATTATCAGTATCGACGACCTCGATACCGTCCCGGGCACCCTTAGCGGTATCAGTTTCTATTATGATTATTATTCTCCTGTCACCGAGAAGAACAATGTCACTGTTTGGTTGAAGCCCACCGCCAAGGAGTACTTTACCGACTACAATTTTGATCCTGTCGATACCACTGCTGTGCAGGTCTACAAGGGTGACTTCAACTTCAGTCAGGGATGGAATGATCTGGCCTTCGACACCAACTACACATACGATGGTCATACCAATGTTATGCTGATTGTCTGTGACAGCAGTAATGTATATAATAATAGCTCCTATGTTTACCGTGTTTCCAACACCAGTGAATGCATGACGCTCAGCACGCGTCGAGATGGTACCCCCTATGATCCTCGTGGAAGCTACTCGATGACTCAACGCACCTATCGTCCCGTGATGCGGTTCAACAAGTGCGTTGCGGTCGATCCTTGCCCGACGGTGACCAACATTGCCGCCTCCGAAATTCGTGTCCAGACAGCCACCCTCTCGTGGAACGCTGCTGAAGGCGACTACACCGGTGGCTACGATGTCATTGTCAGCCCCACCGAGTTGGACGCTACAGAGTTGGCTACCTACAGTGGTGCCTTCGCTTATCAGGGTGCCGACACCACCTGCGGCTTGACCGGTCTCTCCGAACTGACCACCTATTATATCTATGTCCGTGCCGTTTGTAACGCCTATGGCCACGACGAAGGCACCAGCACTTGGGCCAACTACAGTTTCGAGACGGCTGCCGGATGCCGTGCCCCCATCAACCTTGACAGTTACTTCACCAGCAAGACTTCTCTCGTGATGACGTGGCAGAATGGTGACTTCGACCATGAGCAGGACAACAACTTCAGCTATATCCTCTCCACTATCGAGCTGGATGCTGACGCACTGCTCACCGCCACCCATACCGCTGATGCCATTACCGACACCTTTGTCAATCTGACCAACCTCAACAATTCCACCCACTATTATTTCTATCTCCGTAACGACTGCGGCGAGTACAAGTCGCCTTGGGTCTCGTACGACTTCGTCAGTTTGGACGCCATGCCCGCTGTTAGACACTTGCTGGCTCACGACATCGACGCCCACTGGTTCTCTGTCTCTTGGTCGGTCGACACTGCCAATTTCGCTGACGAGACTGCTTGGCAGATTGCCGTTAGACCCATTGGCAGTGGTGCCCCCACGGAGTATGAAATTGTCACCGACACCAACTACTTCGCCTATGGCCTCGACGCCTCCACCGGCTACATTGTAACGGTGCTTCCTTATGACATTGCCACCTCTACAGCTGGTACCCCGAACGTGTGTTATGCCACCACGTTGCCCGAGCATGACCCCTGTGTGGTTGTTGCCGAGGGTAGTGGTACCACTACCGAATTCGCTCCTGTTTATGGTTGGTGGACCGACAATCCACAGCGTGTCCAGTCCATCTATCCTGCCGAAATGATGGAACCGCTGATGGACAAGACCATCACCTCGCTCCACTACTTTGTGCAGAGCGGTAACAATGCCAACGAATGGGATAACAGCAATTTCTATGTCAGACTTGGCATTACCGATAGAGACAACCTCACCGATGGCTTTGACAACGAAACAACGCTGACGTCCTATTATTATGGCACTCTGACTGCCAATGATACCAACGGCATGACCGTCACCCTCGACCAGCCCTTCACCTACACCGGTGGCAACCTGTTGGTGGAGTTTGAACAGCCAGGACAGACCAGTTATACGCATGTCTATTTCTTCGCTATGCCTTATCAGGGCGGTAGTCGTTGGGTGAAGACATCTACTGACAGTCCTTCAGGCACCATTGTCAATTACATTCCTACTATCCAGTTCTGCTTCGACCGTGACACCAACTGCTTGGACGTGATGGATATCACGGTGAGCAATGTCACTACCAACAGTGCCGACGTGGCATGGATGCCCGGCGGCAGCGAGGTGCAGTGGCAATATCTGTTGGGTGAAGATGTGCCAGTGGCCGAGGCTGACCGTGCCGCCCAGGCTCAGGACATCACCGCCTTCAACATCAGTTACAACACGTTGGAGCCCGATATGGACTACTACTTCTATATCCGTCCTGCCTGCGACCCCACCAACGATATTATCGGTCCTTGGTCCACTCGCCACTTCCGCACCGTTGCCACCTGTGGTCGCCCCGGCAACTTGGTGGCCACCAATGTGGAGACACGCTCTGCCACGCTGAATGCTGAACCGCATCCCACTATCGGTACCCCCGACAGTTACAGCTTCCGCTACTGGGAGAAGGGAACGACCGACACGACCACTGTCAGCTCCCCGACCAACACCGTGGCAGTCGACAGTCTGATACCCAACACCGATTATTTCTTCCAGGTTCGTACCAACTGTACCGGCAACGACGGCAGCAGCCGTTGGAGCACCCCTGCTTCGTTCACCACCAAGCTGGAACCCCTCAGCCTTGAACAAGACCATATCTACACCTTTGATGCTTCGCAAGACAAAGACTGGGTGCTGGTCAACGGCACGGGCTACAACAGATGGGTCCGCGACACGGCGGTCTACAAGACCGACAATGGCCGTAGCCTCTATATCTCCAACGACGGTGGCGTCACCAACGCCTACACCTTCAACCTCAACAGCACCTATGCCTATGCCTACACCGCCTTCGAATTTGAGGCTGGCAAGCAATATGTAATCGAGTACCAATGGAAGAACAAAGGTGAAGGTAACGACTACCTGCGTGCTTGGTTGGTGCCCAACAGCTATGAACCCATTGCTGATGAGGCTCCCAGCACCACTTCCTCTTGGATTTCGCTCGACAACAACAGCAGTCTCTACAATGTCGACGAATGGAACCGTCGCGTGAACAATCTCTTCGACGGTAACCTCAACGGTGCCTACAAGGTGCTCTTTATGTGGCACAACGACAACAGCGGCGGTACCAATCCTCCCGCTGCCCTTGACTCGGTGGTGGTCCGCGAACGTGAACGCTTCACTGTCACCGCTCACGCCAACAACGATGCCGACAGCACTCCGCTGGGTACCATCGAGGGTAACACGGGTACGATGTACTCGATGACGCCGATTAGCCTGACCGCTTCGGCTCCCTTCTATGGCTATCACTTCGCAGGTTGGTTCATTGGCGATAACTACAGCGTCCAGTTCCGTCCCGCTCTGACCGCAGGCTTCACGCTGGATCAGAACTACGACCTGCTGGCTCGTTACGACAGCAACGAGTACACCATCGCAGCGGTGGCCGCTCTGCCTCCAGTCGACCCATTGGAGGAACGCGGTACGGTAAGCCCCGCCAGCACCACGGTGAAATTCAACCTGCCGGTGACCATCACCGCTACACCTGCCTACGGCTATCACTTCGTCAACTGGACCGACATGCACGACTCGATATGCAGCGACACCACGGTCTTCACCGTTCCCGCTTATCGCGACAGCACCTTCACCGCCCACTTCGACACCAATATATATAATGTGGTGGTCATCAACGGCGATAGCGTGATGGGTGACGTCACCGGTGCCGGCATGGTGAAACACTTCCTCAGTACCACGCTGACGGCCACTAACAACTACGGCTACCACTTCACCGGTTGGACCAACGAGAACGGCGACACCGTTTCGTTTACCAACCCGTTGGAGCTCTTCCCTGTGAGTGACACCACCTTGACGGGTAACTTCTACTACAACCAATACACGGTGACGGGTGTGCCTGCCGACGCTATCATGGGTACTGTTGCCGGCACCAACACGGTCAACTACCTGTCGTATGTCTCGCTGAAGGCTACGCCTGAATATGGCTACCACTTCGTGAGATGGATGGAGGCCGACACCCTCTTCAGCGAGGAAGACTCCATCAGCGTCCAGGCTCTCAGCGACCGCACCATCACCGCTGTCTTCGACACCAATATCTACTATGTGGCTGTCTATAGCGCTGACACCGTTATGGGCATTGTCGACGGCGCCGGCGAGGTGAAACACTTCTTGAGCACCGACTTGACGGCTACCAACAACTACGGCTACCACTTCACCATGTGGACCAATGCGGACGGCGACTCGGTAGAGGTGGCCAACCCGCTGACGGTATTCCCCGTGAGCGACACCGCTTTGACCGCCAACTTCGACTACAACCAGTACACTGTGACCGGCCAGCCCGCCGACTCCATCATGGGCACCGTCACCGGTACCGCCACGGTGAACTACCTGACCAACGTGACCCTGACGGCTGTTCCTGAATATGGCTACCACTTCGTGAACTGGATTAACCTTAATGGTGACGAGGTCGCCACGACCGACACGATCACCATCCAGGCCCTGAAGGATACCACCGTCGTTGCTGTCTTCGACACCAATATCTACAACTTGGTGGTCACCAGTGCTGACACCGTCATGGGTGCTGCCGCTGGCACTGCCCAGGTGAAACACTTCCTGAGCGCCGATGTAACGGCTACCAACAACTATGGCTATCACTTCGTCAACTGGAGCGACGAGGCTGGCAACGATGTCTCGACGGACAACCCGTTGACGGTATTCCCCGTCAGCGACACCGCTTTGGTTGCTAACTTCGACTACAACCAGTACACTGTGACCGGTCTGGCTGCCGACACCGTGATGGGTAACGTCACCGGTACCGCTACAGTCAACTACCTGACCAATGTCACTCTGACGGCTACTCCCAAGACGGGTTACCACTTCGTGAACTGGGTCAACGCCAACGATGAAGAGGTCGCCACGACCGAAACGTTGACCATCCAGGCTCTGAAGGACACCACCGTTTGGGCTGTCTTCGACACCAATGTCTACAATCTGGTGGTTACCAGCGCTGACACCGTCATGGGTGCTGCCGCTGGCACTGCCCAGGTGAAACATTTCTTGAGCGCTGATGTGACAGCCACCAACAACTATGGCTATCATTTCGTCAACTGGTCTGACGAGGCTGGCAACGATGTCTCTACGGACAACCCGTTGACGGTTTATCCTGTCAGCGACACCGCTTTGGTTGCCAACTTCGACTACAACCAATACACTGTCACCGGCCTCTCGACCGACACCGTGATGGGTAACACCGCCGGTACTGCCACGGTCAACTACCTGACCAACGTCACCCTGATAGCTACGGCCAAATATGGTTACCACTTCGTGAACTGGGTTGATGCCAACGATGCCGAGGTCGCCACGACCGACACGTTGATCATCCAGGCTCTGAAGGACACCACAGTCTGGGCTACCTTCGACTTCAACCAGTACACGGTTACCGGTCTGTCGAACGACACCGTGATGGGCACTGTCACTGGCACCGCTACAGTCAACTACTTGACCGATGTCACCCTGACGGCTACTTCCAAGACTTGCTACTACTTCGTACAGTGGAACGACGGCAACACCGATAACCCGCGTGTTGTCACCGCTACTGAAGACCTGACCTATACTGCCGAGTTTGGTGTGATTGACTACTCGGGCGATACCACGGCTATTGTCTGCGACAACTTCGAATGGCACGGCAACACCTATACCGCTTCGGTCGACACTGTGACTTACACCTATACCACGGCTGAAGGCTGCGATAGCATTGTGACCCTCGACCTGACGGTGAAATACAGCACTGCCTATACCGATGTACAGACGGCTTGCGACCAGTTCACTTGGAT
>CAJOQB010000049.1 GCA_905236405.1 uncultured Bacteroidales bacterium | reverse complement strand
GAGGTGACGCTGGAGGATTTGGAGAGCTTGACCAACGAAATAGAACAACTAAAGTCAAAATAGTACAAATATAAAAATCAACCAAAATGATCAGGTGGATTTTCTTCTCGACGTTGGCGATGGGCATATTCTATGCTCTCTACTGCCTTTTGCTGAAGCGCGACAGGTGGTTGATGCTGAGCCGCTGGTATCTGTTGATTACGCTCGTGTTCAGTCTTCTCGTTCCGCTGGTGCGAATGCCGGCATCCGTCACAGACAACAGTGATGATTTGCTGACCGTTGTGTCAATAGAGTTGCCTGCTGTAGTTGCGGCTTCATCGGATGTCGTTGTTCAGCGGGCTGAAATCTGTCGGTGGATATATCTGACGGGATTGATCGTCATGGTGACGATATTGTTGGTGAGGTTGTGGCGTTTGTTGTCATACCTGCGGGAACAGACTTTTGTAAAGTGCGGTGAACTTCGTTTATCGCTCACCGAGGATAACATGCCACCATTCTCGTTTTTCAAGTGGGTGGTCGTCGGCACCCAAGGACTCTCGTCCGAGGAAATGGAGTGCGTCTTGGCTCATGAGGAACTGCATGTACGTCAATGCCATTCGGCTGACATCCTTTTGGTGCGTGCACTGTGCTGTCTGGCATGGTTCAATCCGTTGGCATGGGTGATGTTGCGTGAGCTGCAATCGGTGCATGAATATTTGGCTGACAACGCTGTGATGCAACATCATGGCGGGAAAGGCTATCTGGGTCTCCTTTACCGTGAGGCCACTGGTTATGGATATGGCCATATCACTAATAATTTTCAAAGTATCAACATTAAAAAACGTATCACAATGATGTCAAAGAAACGTTCGCGCTTCGGCGCATGGAAAATGGTAGCCGCGTTGCCTGTGGCAGCATGGCTATTGCTGGTGGGTTGCCAGCCGGCCGTTGCCCAGTCTGCAGACCCAGTGTCGAAAAAACAGGCAGTGAAGTCTGAGCAAAAAGTATCAATGACCCCCCAACAGGTAAATGCTAAAGTACAGCAAGACAATTCATCAAAACCTGGTGGCGTGGCAGAGCCAGCCAAATTGAAGACAACCGCTACACCGGAACAAACCGCTCAACAAGAGAAACAGGGTCCTGATGTGGAACCGCAGTTCCCGGGTGGAGTGGAAGCGCTAAGGCAATACTTGGCCGACAATATCAAATACCCCGAAAAGGCCAAGAAAGATGGTGTTCAGGGTAAGGTGTTTGTCAGGTTCACTATCGATGCCGATGGCTCAATCTACAATGTGGAGGTGGCTCGCGGTATCGGTAGCGGCTGCGACGAGGAGGCTGTAAGGGTTGTGAAAACCATGCCGAAATGGAGTCCGGCCATTGATGACGGCAAACCTGTGGCGGTAAGTTATGTGATTCCGATTATTTTCCTATTGCAGGAATAGTGAAAACCACGCTACTGCCAAGAAATGAGTCGGCCTCCGAAGACAGCTGTCTTTGGAGGCCGACTTGTATATATCGACTGTCAACTATTTATTAGTTGTCTTGGACGGATGGCTTCCGGGTTCGCTTGAAAAGCTTCTTGCGGAAAATGAACGCCGAGAAAACCAGGAAGACGGCAACGAGGATGCCTAATGTGATGTAGGTGGCTTTCAGGCTGCCAGGTGCATAACCCACCAACAGCAAGACGGGGAATCCGAACAGGATGGCGGTGAGGCTCTGCAAAACCAGATTGTTGCTGGCAGGTGTCTCGAACTTGGGGTCGATCTCACGCAACAGCACCATACCGTTGCTGATGGTGCCGGTCAGCATTCCGAACATGGCGAAGAATCCTTCGTATTCATAGCCAGGATAGAGATGGCGGCTGGCGGCACGGACAAAGAAGAAGGTGGCGATGGCACCAAGGGTGCATACGATGATGAGCGGCAGCCACAACCCACGGAGCGACTCAAAGCTGATGGCGGCGGTGCCAGCCACAATCATGACATCGAAGCAAAAGCCGGCAATACGGTTGAGCAGATAGTTGTTGATATATTCGCGATGGATGATGCGATGTCTACGGAAACGGTTGATGATGCCGCGGACAAGGACTCCAAACAGGGTGCCCCACAAGAAGTTGAATCCCCACACCATCGGTTTGATGGTCTTGGTGCCGAAGTTGCCCATATCAAGTTTGTCGATGCCCCACATCAAAATGAAGACGAGGGCATAAACCAACAGCACGAGGCACATCTGGACGGTCAGCTTGTCGATGGATTCGGCATGAGGTATCTCGTCTTTTGACTCGTAGTCCTGAAGGGTGTACTCTTCTTTGTAGTTGTTTTTTTTGACTTTCAGTTTCCCTTGTCTACGCAGCACGTTCATATAGATGACGGCTACCAAGCTGCCCACGATGAAGCCGATGGCGGCAATGGCCAAACCAAAGTCGGTGCCGGCAAAGGCAATACCTTGGTCAGCAGCGTGGCCGGCATAGACGCTTCCAAAGTTGAGCGCCTGTCCAGGACCTTGACCGTAGCCCATAGGCAGCAGCAGTCCCGATGCGTAGAAGAAGGAACGGCTGTTCCATAACAGGAAGAGAGGTATGGTACAGAGCAGGCCGATGATGCCCTGCACGATGTAGGTGCTGGCGGTGAGGCATCCCGACTCGGTGACTACCATGCCGCCAGCACGGCTTTCGATACTGCTGTTTTTCAGTGCCAAAGCAATGAAACCAAGACCGAGTGTGTGGTAGGTGAAGGTCTCCATAGCCGCTTTGTTGATGAAATGGTTGACGGCAGGGATGGCCTTGAGGCATAGGATGATGAGTCCGGCAATCAAGGCGGTGGGAATCAGACTGCGGTTGAGCATTGGGAGCTTGCGTCGCAGGGCGTTGGCTACCAACAGGGCGGCGATGATGATAAACATCTGTATCAACCAGCCCCAGGCTTCAGGGGCGTTGAACGACTCCATGTAAATGGATGATGCTGAAAGAAGATTCATGGCTATTAATATTTGTTTGTTGGTCTATTTGTATTTGAACTCTTCTATGTCGCGTCGGTCGCGTTTGGTGGGACGACCGGCACCGCGGTCGCGGCGTTCGTACCCATACTGTCGTACCATCTGGATACGTTCGTACTCCTCTTTGGGTGTGAGGTCGGTCATGTATTCTTCGACAAGTTTGGTACCTACACGGTTGTGCAACAGAGCTTTCACCTCAATCTGTTTATGTAGTTGTTCAATCACCATATCGTAGCGTTCGCCCACCTTCACTTCGTGCGAAGCTTTGATGGGAACGCCGTCTTTCTTGACACGGCCACTGCGACAGGCTTCGGTGGCGAGGCTGCGTGTCTTGAATAGCCGAACAGCCCAAAGGTATTTGTCGATACGTAGAGGTTCGTCGGACATAAGGATGATTATTTGGCTCGGAAATAGATGGTCATAGGCACTCCGTGGAAGTCCCACATCTCGCGCATACGGTTCTCGAGGAATCGTTTGTAGGGGTCGCGGACGTATTGGGGCAGGTTGCAGAAGAAGACAAACTGGGGGAAAGGTGTGGGTAACTGGGTGATGTATTTCACCTTGATGTATTTGCCTTTGACAGCGGGAGGTGGATTCTGCTCTTTGACAATGGGTAACAGCCTCTCGTTGAGTTCGGAGGTGGTTATCTTGCGGCTGCGAGCTTCGTATACCTGTTTGGCGGTCTCGAGCACACGATAGATGCGTTGCTTGTTGATGACGCTGGTGAAGATGATGGGTACGTCGGTGAAGGGGGCGATGCGTTCGCGGATGAGGTCTTCGTACTCTTTGTGGGTGTGGTTGTCTTTCTCGACAAGGTCCCATTTGTTGACTACCACCACGACGCCTTTGTGGTTGCGTTGTATCAAGCCAAAGATGTTGAGGTCTTGTGCCTCGATGCCTTGCGATGCGTCGAGCATCAGGATGCATACATCGCTGTTCTCTATGGCTCGGATGGACCGCATCACCGAGTAGAACTCCAAGTCTTCGCTGACCTTGCCTTTCTTGCGGAGGCCTGCGGTGTCCACAAAGTTAAAGTCGAAGCCAAACATGTTGTAGTGGCTATAGATGGAGTCGCGGGTGGTTCCGGCTATGGGGGTGACGATGTTGCGTTCGGTGCCAGTAATGGTGTTGATGAACGACGACTTGCCCACATTGGGTCGTCCCACGACACAGATACGCGGGAGTTCACTTGTCAAATCCTCGTTGCCTTCGTCGAAATCCTTGACTACTTCGTCAAGCAGGTCGCCGGTACCGCTACCGGTGATGCCGGCGATAGGGTAGAGCTCGCCCAACCCGAGGGCATAGAAGTCGGCCAGGTTCTCCATCTGCTTGGCGTTGTCCACTTTGTTGACTACCAACAGCACTTTCTTTTTGCAGCGACGCAGCATCTCGGCCACATCTTCATCCATAGGTGTCAGTCCTTCGTGGGCGTCGACAAGGAAGAGAATGGTGTCGGCTTCGTCGATGGCCAGTTGCACTTGTTTACGTATCTCTACCTCGAACTCGTCGTCGCCACCCATGACGTAACCGCCGGTGTCGATGACAGAAAAATGTTTGCCGTTCCAGTCGGAGTGACCGTACTGTCGGTCGCGAGTGACACCACTGGTTTGGTCGACAATGGCTTTGCGTTCTTCAATCAGTCGGTTGAAGAGGGTCGATTTGCCCACGTTGGGGCGTCCTACTATTGCTACTATATTTGACATTTTGTGATAGATTACAAAAGAATTAGTTATTGATTGTTGTAAAGAGCGTTTACTACGGTGGCGGAGTCTTCGTCGACGCTGACAAGAATTACTTCGGGAAGGTCAAGACTGAAGTCCATATAGCAATTATATGGGGCAAAGTCTTTAGTAAAATAGGCCACCCCGTAGACTTTTTGATCGTTGCGTATCAGTTTGGGTGTGCGATAGCCCATCACTACATTGTGGTGCAGTTCGCCGTAGACAGTAATGGTGTCGCCGATACCTTCGGGCTTCTCTATCTCAATGAGATACATGGGGGATGTGGCTTGGCACAAGTCGCTTCCGATGACGTTGCCCACAAAGTAGAACTCGTCGTAATCGTGGAAGCAGCTGCCCAACATCAAGGTGCTTGTCAGCACCAGCAGTGTGGATAAAAGGCGTCGTTTGTTGTTCATGTCGACAATGCTAAAAAGCGGTGCAAAAATAGTAAGAATTCTGCATATGGTGGAAAAAAAGTAACGCCGCTCCTCTTTTCAGAGAATCGGCGTTAGTATGTTGAAGACTTTTTATATCAGTCGTCGTTGCTGTTGGCACGGTTCATAAAGGAATAACCTTTCAGCAATCCGGTGGTGGCGCTGCCAATGAATCCAAGCACTTGCTTTCCTTCGTCGGTATTGCCATATTGCTCTTTAATCAATTCGACAGCAGTGCTGACGGTGTGACCCGACTGGAAGAGAATACGGTAGATGCATTGGATGTTGTTGATGGATTCTCTGCTGAATCCACGACGATGGAGACCGATGGAGTTGACTCCGGCATAGCATATGGGATAGCGTGCCACACGAACAAAGGGCGGTATGTCTTTGTTGACCAATGAGCCGCCCATAGTGATGACATGCGAACCGATGTGGACAAACTGAAGGATGGCTGTCTTGCCGCCCAGTACGGTCCAATCGCCAATGATAATATGTCCAGCCAGTGTAGCATTGTTGGCCAACACACAATGGTTGCCAATAATACAATCGTGTGCCACATGGACATAGGCCATCAGCAGGTTGTCGTTGCCCACTACGGTACGCCCCGATGCAGCTGTGCCGCGGTTGATGGTACAACATTCGCGGATGACGTTGTTGTCTCCAATTTCGCAAGTGGTGTACTCACCGTTGAATTTTAAATCTTGGGGAATGGCGGAAATGACTGAGCCAGGGAATATTTTGCAGTTGCGTCCGATGCGAGCACCGGGGAATATCGTGACATTAGGACCAATCCAGGTGCCGTCACCGATTACTACATCGTCATATATCGTGGTGAAATTGCTTATGGTGACGTCTTTGCCTATCTTGGCGTTAGGATTCAAGTCGTATAGGACCATGTTGTTACTCTTCTTTTCCTTAGGTAAATCAATTAGAACGCCCTCAATAACGCAACATGTTTTGCTTTATTGCGAGAGGGTGGAAAAATTATATGTCTCTATCAGTTTCTGTGCAAACAAGGTGTTGGCGTGATGACCGGGGTATTGGATAGTGAAATGACCACGAATGGGTGCCCCCACTAAACGGATGTCACCAATGAAATCGAGCATCTTGTGTCGAGCAGGTTCGTTTTCAAAAATGGGTTGTTGTGTGTTGAGAACACCGTTTTTCACCGCAATGTCGTCGGGGTTCATTCCGTAGTGCTTGGCCAGATTGTGTTTCACTATGGGGCCCAACGGACGATCGACGAATACCAATGCGTTTTCGAGGCTGCCTCCTTTGATAAGACCCAAAGTCAAAAGAGTGTTTATTTCATGTAGAAAGACAAATGTTCGACATGGTGCCACCTGCTCGGCATAGTTGTCAAAGGTGTCAAGTGTCGATTCTTGTCGTCCCAACACGTTGCTATGGAAATCAATAATACAGTTGACGGCAAAATCGTCGGCAGGTTCGGCATGATAAACTGACGAGTCGATGGTGAAGTCGAAAGGTTTGTCGATGATAAAATAGCGACGGGATGTGTCGGTGGCGACGATGCCAGCTTGGCGTATGGCTTCCACCCATCGTAAAGCACTGCCGTCGAGGATGGGAATCTCTTCTCCGTTGGTTTCGATGATGACATTGTCGACAGCCATTCCGTGAAGTGCCGACATGAGGTGTTCGATGGTGGAGATGGATGCTTTGCCTTCTTTCAGTGTGGTGCCACGGGCGGTGGAACACACTTTGTTGGCTTGTGCAGGTATGTCAACAGGAGGGTTGAGGTCTATGCGACGGAACAAGATGCCGTTGTTAACGGGGGCGGGGCAGAGGGTGACTGTAACCTGTTTTCCCGTATGGAGACCTTGTCCTGTAAGTGAGATTCTATTGTTGAGTGTTGTTTGGCTCATTGTTGTTTTGAAAGTCAATTGATGCGACAGCACTATCGTATGGGGATTAGATGGAAGTCATCCATACGGTAGATGCTGACACTTTGGTTCTCAAATCCACCCAAGGGACTACGAACAATCTTGAGAGGAAAGAGAAGTGTCGAAGGGGTAGTGAAACTTTCGGGATTGTTCCAAAAAGCAACGCCCTTCTGGTTGAGTGCGGTGACAAAGTATATCATGATGTCGTTGGCTACGCCGGCATAGACACCTGTGGGGTCTGTACGGTAGTGGTCTTTGAAACTGTCGATGAATTCTTTGTGTGCAGGATTGTTAAAGTCAAGGTAAGATGTGTAGACCATGTGGTAGTTCACCTTCTGTAGCTGGTTGAAATCTATGTCGGAGATGTCGCGTACATAGTTGGCTGGGGTCATCAAGATAGGGGGCTGGTTGAGCGACACCAAGCGATTCAGCAGGTTGTTCACTTGGATACGGTTCTTGTCCTTGCTTTGGTCGAAAATGTTGACTACCACATTGTCATTGGTGGTTTTCAGCTGGGTGCCCAATTTGCCGACGGCACTCCAGTCAAAGAGCGTCCATTGTACATCGTTGCGTGCTTCAAGCTGAGACGTGAATGCGTTGCGCATCGATTCTTCAGTGCGAGCTTTAGAGTGTATAATATAAAGGTGTCCGTTGGGGTGGTGCTTGGCCATGATGTCAATCATGCTCTTGGCAACGGCTTTGTCAGATGGCATGTATTTCACCACATAGGGGTTCGACAGAATCTCGTCGCGGGTAGACATGGGACTTACAATGAATGTCTTGCTGTCTTTGGCTAATTGTGCTGCTTTGGCAAAGGGGGCACGGGTGAGCAGTGCAATGACCAGGTCGGAGTTGGCACAGTTGTGACTGTTCCATGCTTCGGTGACGGTGGCATCGTCTTCGGCACTAATGTCGACCACATTGAGGACTACCTTATATCCTTGTTGTTGCAGTTTCTCGACAGCCAAGAGAATACCTTCGTAGAATTGGATGAACTCGAACGACTTATATGTTTTCTTGCCACGCTGTTCAACATCGAACTTGGTGGTGGATATTTCGTTCATGCGATCCAAATAGAGGGGCATCAATACAGATACATACACTTTTTCCTTGCTGATACGTTCGCGTACCTCAAGTCGTTGAGGAGTGGCGGCAGGTTGTGTCTTGCCAGATTGTTGAGAAGAGGCTTTGTTTTGTTCGGGAGTCTTCTTGGGGGCATTCTGTGTTGCAACAGTTGACCCTGTATTGGGAACCTTGATGGTTTGACCGGCTTTGAGACCATTCTGCTTTACCGACGGGTTGAGCTCTTCAATCTTCTCGACCGAGGTGTTGTAAGTGCGTGCTAAAGAATAAAGAGTTTGCCCTTGCTGGATGGTGATTTCTTGATAGGTGGCGTTCGTGTTCGATGTAACACCGGCACTGCCACATGCTTGTGATACGGCTGCACGACTTTGTGCATTGACTGGCAACCATACTGTATCGCCAGGAGCAATACTATGGATGTCGGTTTTCAGCACGGCGGTACTGTAATGCAGACCATAGGCACGTGAGACAGAGAAGACTGTCTGACCTGGCTGAAGGACATATACATAATAGTCTTTGCCATTCAGCTTTTGGGTGACGTTGCTCACTTGGACAGGAGTGGATTGTGCATGAAGACTGTTTCCCAACAGAAGGAGACAGAATGCAACAAATATGGTTTTGATGTACCTGTTCATGATAATGAATTGTTTATTCCCACTCAATGGTTGCGGGAGGTTTGGAACTTATGTCGTAGACCACGCGGTTCACACCTTTGACGCGGTTGATAATGTCGTTGCTCACCTTGGCCAGAAACTCGTAAGGCAGATGCGACCAGTCGGCAGTCATTCCGTCGACCGATTCGACAGCACGCAATGCGACTGCACTTTCATAGGTCCGTTCGTCTCCCATCACTCCAACAGACTTGACAGGCAACAAGATGGCACCAGCTTGCCATACTTTGTCATATAGGTCGTTGTCGCGAAGTCCTTGGATGAAGATATCGTCGACTTCTTGTAGGATCCGAACCTTTTCGGGGGTGATGTCGCTCAAAATGCGGATGGCCAAACCTGGGCCAGGGAAGGGATGGCGGCCAATCATTTCGGTTTTCATGTCCAGTTGTCTACCCACACGACGCACTTCGTCTTTGAAAAGCAGGCGGAGTGGTTCCACCAGTTGCAATTTCATATAGTCGGGAAGACCTCCAACATTGTGATGCGATTTGATAGTGGCCGAAGGACCTTTGACGGATTTCGACTCAATGACGTCGGGATAGATTGTGCCTTGAGCCAACCATTTCGCATCGGTGATGGTTTTGGCTTCAGCATCGAAAACATCGATAAATGTCTTGCCGATAATCTTGCGTTTCTGTTCAGGGTCGGTGACTCCAGCCAACAGGGAATAAAACTTCTGGCTTGCGTCGACGCCTTTCACATTCAGCCCCATGTTCTTGTAGGACTCTAAAACCGATTGGAACTCATTCTTACGCAACAGTCCGTTGTCGACAAAGATACAATGCAGGTTATGGCCGATGGCACGGTTGAGCAGCACGGCGGCCACCGATGAGTCGACACCGCCGCTGAGACCGAGTATCACTTTGTCGTTGCCCAGTTTCTTACGCAGTTCCTCGACGGTGGTCTCGATGAACGAAGCAGGGGTCCACGACTGGTCGCAGTGGCAAATGTCAACCACGAAGTTACGGAGCAAGGTCAGGCCGTCGACCGAGTGGTGTACTTCGGGATGGAATTGGATGGCATAGGTCTCTTCGCCTTGGATATGGTAGCCGGCATATTTTACGCTGTCGGTCGAGCAAATTACTTCATAGTTAGAGGGAACCGTCTCGATGGTGTCTCCGTGGCTCATCCAGACTTGAGAGCCCGGTTCAATGCCTTTCATTAATGGGCTTTGTCTGTCGATATACTGAAGGTTGGCACGACCATACTCGCGGATTTTCGATTGCTGAACTCTTCCGCCGCCCCACTTGGCAAGGTATTGGGCGCCGTAGCAGACGGCCAGCAAGGGCAGTTTGCCTTTGATATTGCTCATGTCGGGCACAGGGGCATCCTCAGCGTTGCAGGAATAGGGACTGCCCGAGAAAATGACACCTTTAACATCGGAGTTGAAGGCTGGAATCTTGTTGAAAGGATGAATCTCGCAATAAATATTCAGTTCGCGTACTTTGCGTGCAATGAGTTGAGTGTACTGAGAACCAAAATCTAAGATGATTATCGTGTCCATAAGAAATCATTATTTAATGAAACAAAAGTACATATTTTTTTTTGTTCTCGATTGTTCGAGGTGAAAAGTTATCAACATCGAGATGAAATGAGGGCGTTTCGATGGGGTGGGAACTTAAGGAAGAAAGGCTGTTATGTCTCAAAAAATATTGTGTATATAAAATATTTATTATTTTTGCAGTCATGCAAAAAGGTGTATATATAGTATCTATACTGTTGGATGTCATTCTGTTGGGATCGTGTTCGGGCTATGAAAAGTTGCTGAAAAGTGCCGATTACGATGCTCAATACAAGGCTGCAGTGAACTATTATGAGAACGAAAACTATGGTCGCGCCAAACAACTGTTTGAAAACTTGTCGATACATTTTCGCGACAAAGAGCGTGCCGACAGTGTGTCGTGGTATTATGCTAACACGCTGATGAAGATGGAAAATTACTATATGGCCGCCTACCATTTCAACAACTATTATCGCCGTTACCCCTACAGCAGTCGTGCAGAGGAGGCGCTCTTCATGTCGGCTTATTGCAAGTACAAGGAGGTGCCCTATTATTCGCTCGACCAACAAATCACCAAGGACGCCATTGCCGATTTCGAGCATTTTGTCGAGAAGTATCCCCAAAGCACCCGTATCCCCGAGGTGAATGGCTATATTGACGAGATGCAGTCTCAGTTAGAGAAGAAAGAGTTTGAGATTGCCAAGGGCTACTTCAAGACGGAGAACTACCACGCTGCCTATGTTTCGATGAAGAACTTCCTGAATCTCTATCCTATGTCGCAGTACCGAGAGGAGGCCATGTACATTATCCTTCGTGCTGGTTACATCTATGCGTCCAACAGTCGCGAGGATAAGATGCAGGAACGTCTTCAGGCCGTCATCAATGATTTCGACAGTTTTGTCGCCTTGTTTGGCGATTCGAAATACCTTGCGCCTTCGCAGGAGATATACACCAGGACCAAGGCTTTGTTGTCCCAATTGGAAGAAAAAGAAAGCAAAGAAAACAAGAAATAATCATCATAACACCATGGAAGAAAAGAGAAACCAATCCCGTGTCACCAACACCACCATCACACGCAATATCTATGATCTCAGCAACATGACCGACAATGTGTACGAGACGGTGGCCATGCTCTCCAAACGTGCCAACCAGATTTCCATCGAGGAGAAGAAAGAGTTGCACAAGAAGATAGAAGAGTTTGCCTCCACCATCGACACTATGGAGGAGATATTTGAGAACCGCGAGCAGATAGAGGTGGTCAGACATTTTGAAATGATGCCCAAACCGACGCTCGAGGCCACCCAGGAGTATCTGGAGGGAAAGTTGTGGTACCACAATCCTGCCAAAGACAGTCTCGAGACCCAGAAACTTGAGGCAAAGGAAAGCGAACTGATGGACGAACAGTCAAAGAAATAGTATTTTTTTTCATGATTTAGTGCCGCCCTCACTGTAATACAGGAAGGCGGTTTTTTTCTAAACAAACTTACCTTATCATACGTCATGCTTACAGGAAAGAAAGTCATTGTCGGTGTCACCGGTGGCATTGCTGCCTACAAGACTCCCTTGTTGATACGTCTGCTGGTCAAAGCGGGAGCTGAAGTGAGGTGTGTGGCCACCGACCATGCACTGCAGTTTGTCACGCCGTTGACCCTCGAAACGCTGTCGATGAACAAGGTGTACAGCGACCTTTTCGCCACAGACAATGACCATACCACCGAGCATATCTCGCTTAAGGACTGGGGTGATGCCATGGTGGTGGCCCCGGCCACAGCTAACTGCATTGGCAAGATGGCTCAGGGCATTGCCGACGATGCATTGTCGACGTTGCTGATGGCGTTCCGCAAACCTGTCTTCATGGCGCCGGCTATGAACACGCAGATGTGGGAGAGCCCTGCTTTCCAACGCAATCTTTCGTTGCTGAAAGGGGACGGGTGCCATATTGTCGAGCCGGAGGATGGTTTCCTGGCATGTGGCAGCGAGGGGAAGGGTAGGATGGCGGAGCCCGAGGCCATCATGGCTGCGATGGAGAGACACTTTGCTTCATGCCAAAGGTTGTCGGGACGCAAGGTGCTGGTGACGGCTGGTCCCACGTACGAGAAGATTGATGCTGTCCGTTTTGTGGGCAATTTCTCGACGGGCAAGATGGGCTTTGCCGTGGCGCAGGCGTTGGCCGACGAGGGGGCAGAGGTGACGTTGGTGGCAGGTCCGACCCATTTGACCGTCAATCACCCGATGATACACCGAGTCGATGTGGTGTCGGCACAGGAGATGTTCGACGCATCAGCATCGGCATTTCCTTCATGCGACGCTGCTATACTGACTGCCGCTGTGGCCGATTTCCGTCCGGTGGACGCTCCCGATATCAAAATCAAAAAGCAGAACGACAATGACGGGATGACGCTCCACATGGAGCAGACGCCCGACATACTGGCAACGCTGGGCCGTTCTAAAGGCGACCGTCAGCGGTTGGTGGGCTTCGCTCTCGAAACCAACAACGAGGTGGCCCATGCCCAGTCGAAACTCCAGCGGAAGAATCTCGACTTTATTGTCCTCAACTCGTTGCAGGATAAGGGGGCGGGCTTCGGCCACGACACCAACAAAGTGACGTTCCTCTTCCGCGACGGTCGCGTCGAGGAGGGGTTGTTGAAAAGCAAGGCCCTTGTGGCTCGCGACATCGTCGACCGATTGGTCAGCATTCTATAAACATTCCATGCCATGAAGAAACTTGCCATCATTGCCATCATCCTCTCCACTATTGCCATCGCAGGACAGATTTTTATCTTTGCCACACAGAAGGAGAATGCCGACGATCTTTATCAGAAAGCCATGAAGTCGGACTATAAGATTTATGCACCTGTTTTGCCCGACACCCTTGCATTTGCTGGAGAGAAAGTGCCGTTGGAGTATTTTTATGTGCGTGAAGGTTTGGACCGCGAGTTGTTGTCAAATATGTTTTTTCATTCCAGTACTTTGTTGAACATGAAGCGTGCTGGCCGTTATTTTCCCGTTATCGAGTCCATCCTTCGTGAAAATGGTGTGCCGCAGGATTTCAAATATCTATGTGTTATCGAAAGCGGACTGCAGAATGTCACCTCGCCAGCCAAGGCACAGGGCTATTGGCAGTTTATCAAGCCCACAGGGCTCAACAATGGTCTGACTGTCACCGATGAGATTGACATGCGCAACGATCTCGAGGCCTCCACACGTGCCGCATGTAAATATCTCAAGTCGCTCCGCAACAGCCTGGGCAGCTGGACAGCCGCCGCCGCTGCCTACAACTGTGGCGAGGTAGGTCTTCGTAGCCGTATGAGCAAGCAGTCGGTCTCCTCCTATTACGACACCCGTCTCAACAGCGAGACGGCTCGCTATGTCTATCGCATACTGGCCATCAAGTTGATTTTCCAGCATCCGCAGGACTACGGGTTCTATATCCGTCGCTGCGACCTCTATTCGCCGTTGCCTTATGACACAGTCACCCTCAGCGGCCAGAATGTCGACCTCTATGCCTTTGCACAGCAGAACGGCACCACCTACAAGATGCTCCGCGACCTCAACCCGTGGTTGCAGACCGACAAACTGGTCAACAAGGCTAACAAGAGCTACACCGTCAAGATTCCCAAGAAGGGTGGCACCTTGCAACGCAACATACAGAAGGACCACAACACCGCCTTGGTGACACGGCTTTGACGCTGCTGTCGCTCACGACAGACGAATACTACCGCTGTGGAGGCTCACTCTGCAGCGGTTTTCTTTTTATACAAGAAAGGCGTCCCGTGTTGCCGGAACGCCTTTGGACGGACGACACGCATGGTGTCGTCGCAAGTGATAACAATTATTATTTCTTGACTACTTTGCGGATGCTGACACCGTCGTTGCTGACGATGCGGACGATGTACATGCCGTTGGCCAGGTTCGAGATGTCGATGGCGCCGCCGTGGTTGCGCTCCATGACGGTGCGACCGTTCATGTCGAGCATCTGCATCGAGACGATGCCTTCGCCGTCGACAATGAACATGTTGGTGGCGTGGTTGGGATAGACCACGACGCTGTTGTCCTCGATGTTGTCGATACCGGTTGTGCCGGCGGTGACAATCTCGATGTCGTCGAGGATGATGACATAGCCGCCCTCGCTGTCAAAGTGGCGGAAGGCAACGCGGAAGTCGCCGCTGACGTTGGCGGGGATAGTGACGGCGTGCTGCTCGAAGCTGTTCATGCTGCTGTTGAGGGTCTGCTCGTAGAGCATGGTGGGGTTGTCGTTGTTGTCGATGACATAGACGGCATAGTGGTCGCCGGCATAGTCGGTGCTGAAGGGCATCACTTTCCAGGCAATCTCATAGCTGCCGTTGGAGGGCATGGTCAAGTTGGGGCTGATGAGCCAGTTGTCGACGGGGACGTCGAACATGAACATGCCGAAGACGTTCTCTGCCGACATGGAGAGCACCTGTCCGACGGGGTCGGATTCGAACATGTCCACGCTGGCGAACCAACCCATGTCCTCGGTCTCGTCGCTGCGGCTGGTCCAGCAGCGGAG